>CAYNUX010000646.1:0-2083 GCA_964400115.1 uncultured Cytophagia bacterium | reverse complement strand
AATTCAGACGCCCAATATTGACAGGCTCGCGGTAAACGGTCTTCGCTTCACCCAGTGCTACAATACCGCCAAATGTTTTCCCTCAAGAGCCACTTTACTCAGTGGCGTTTATGCACAACAATGCGGTATGGATGAGAAACATGGGGAAATCAAAAACGCTGTGACCCTCGGCGAAGTCTTAAAAACCGCCGGCTATCGCACGCTTGCCTCGGGTAAACATCACGGCACTGAAAACTTGTACGATCGGGGTTTTGATCACTATTACGGACTGCGCGATGGCTGCTGCAATTTTTGGAATCCGGGTGAAAAACGTCCTGGTGAACCCGAACCCGCACGCAAACGCACCCGCCATTGGTGTGATGATGAAAAACAGGTTCATCCGTATACCCCTGAGGACAAAGCGTTTTATACCACTGATGTCTTTACCGACAAGGCCTTAAAGTGGCTGGATGAACCTGAAACAAAAGGCAACCCCTTTTTCCTCTATCTGGCCTATACCGCCCCGCACTATCCCCTGCACGCCTGGCCAAAAGATATCGCAAAGTATGACGGAGTTTATGACAAAGGCTACCAGGCCATTCAAAACGAGCGCTATCAACGCCAGATCGACATGGGACTGATTGATCCGGATAAAGCCCCCCTGCCGGATTCCCCGGTCCCCAAACCCTGGGATGAGGTCACCGGTCTGGAACGCGAAAAAGAGATCCTGCGCATGCAGATCTATGCAGCCATGCTGGATCGGGTCGATCAGAATATCGGTCGTCTTTTGGACACATTGGAACAGCAAGGTAAACTCGAAAACACGCTCATTTTCTTTGCCTCGGACAATGGAGCCTGCGCCGAAGGTGCCAGAGCCCAATTCGCGTCAAAAGAGATCGAGGATTTTGGGAATGTCGACAGTTATCAAGTGGTGGGTGAAGATTGGGCCACCGTACAGAATACCCCCTTGCGGTTTTGGAAAAATTGGACCCATGAAGGTGGGATTTGCACTCCATTGATCGCATTTTGGGCGGATCACATCAAGAATACAGGCGGATTTTATCGCGAACCGGTGCATTTTATCGATATGATGGCCACGTTTGTAGAGCTTACCGAGGCACGCTATCCAGAGACCGTTAATGATATGACAGTGACACCCATGCAGGGTGCGAGTATATTGCCCGCTTTTGAAAATCAACCCATTCAACGCGACAAACCCTTGTACTGGAAATGGAGCCGGGGCGGAGGCATGCGCGATGAGGATACCAAAGCTGTCTTTTATAACGAAAAATGGGAACTCTATAAAATCGACCAGGATCGCAATGAAACGAATAACCTCGCCGCCACGCGACCGAAAGAACTCGAATCCATGATCGCTGAATGGCGTGAATGGTACCGGTCTGTCAAGGATACGGTGGAATCCATGCCCTGATCTCCCCTACTGTTTGGCATTTGCAGGGTTTTTGACCCTATGGGATCATCATAATGGGAAAACCAGAGTTTTGATGGATATAGAGTTGACCGAGAATTTTTACAGGATGCAATGACCATCGGGTGTGCACCCGGGGGCTTTCCGGGCCACCGGTGTCATCACTAGCAAAGAATCCAGGACCATCTTTTAAGTTGCTCTTCCATTAACCCGGACTCCATGGCTGTCCCTCCCACCACTCTTTGTTCGGCAGAAAACAGTCCTGCGAGAGCGCTCTATAGTGCTGCAAAAAAAGCACCCCCACCATCTATTTTTTGTAAAGAAAAAATCTCTTGACATTCAAGCCAAAATCAATTATATTGACCCTTGTTCTTGAAAAATGCATCTGGGGCTATAGCTCAGCTGGGAGAGCGCTTGACTGGCAGTCAAGAGGTCTGCGGTTCGATCCCGCATAGCTCCACAAAAAGCCCGTCCTTTGGACGGGCTTTTTTTTGTCGTCCCTCGAATTTAATTACAGCGCGATTTCTGGTTTGCCTCTCCCCTGCCCTGGTCATAAAATAGCATGGCCAGTCCGGATACCATAATCTCTTCCCACCTCTTTTTCATAATGTCCGTAGGTTCTTGTGCTTTGATTACCGCGTCCTGCAGATGAATCCTGAGACACGGATCGGTTGA
>CAYNUX010000645.1:0-2085 GCA_964400115.1 uncultured Cytophagia bacterium | reverse complement strand
CATTTGGCCATCTCTTGAAATCGGCTGGCTATACAACATGTATTGCCGGAAAATGGCAGTTGGGACGGGATCGAAATTTGATCAACACCTTTGGTTTTGATGAATATTGTCTGTGGTGGCTGGAAAATAAAGGCCAGCGCTATGGCAATGTGGGGGAGCTCATTCAAAATGGTGAATTGCTGCCGGGAGGCAAGGGCGAGTATGGGCCAGATGTGGTGAGTGACTTTCTGTTGGATTTTATCACCCGCCACAAAGATGAGCGATTCTTTTGTTATTATCCCATGATGCTTACCCACAGTCCGTTTGAACCTACCCCGGATCAAGAAGAATATGAGCCAAATCTTGAGGGCTGGCTCTCTGAACTGGATAATTTTGATAACAATGTAGCGTACATGGATAAAATCGTGGGTAAAATCGCCCAACATGTCAGGGATTTGGGGTTGGCGGAAAATACCTTGATTCTCTTTACTGGCGATAATGGCACCCATCGTGAGGTGGTTACGGAAATGAAAAACCGGACCGTACAGGGAGGTAAAGGCAAAATGACGAACGCTGGCACGCATGTACCGCTCATCGGGCAATGGCCGGGTGTGATCCCTTCAGGTACAGTGAGCCAGCACTTGATTGATTTTTCTGATTTTTTGCCCACCTTTTGTGATGCCGCCGGAATTGAGATTCCTGATGATCTGACGATCGATGGTCAGAGCTTTTTGCCCATCCTGCAGGGCAAAGAGGTGCAAGGCCGGGACTGGGTTTATTTTTGGTATTCAAAAAATGGTGATAAAGATCAGGCACAAATTGCTGCCCGCACACAGCGATATAAATTATATGGCCATGGCGATTTCTATGATGTGAAAAACGACCCTCGGGAAGAACATCCCATACCCGTTACCGAACAGAGTGAAAAAGAAAAAGAGACCCAACAAATGCTGCAATCGGTTCTGGACAGATACAAAGATGCTCGTCCGGCCGAATTAAACGCTCCTATTTCATAGCGTTTCATAGCGCGGGGTTTCAACCCCGCGCTATGAAAAATTGCACCGCATTCAGCGCACAATTTTCAATCCGATACCCCTGCGCGCTATGAAAATGATTGTTTTTTCGGCATTATGCACTATATTAAAAATATAACGGTTTGAATGAGAGGAGTACGAGTATGAACAAAAATGTTTCCCGACGGCAGTTTATCAAACGATCTGCGGCAGTGGGTACAGGGTATGTTATTTTACCCAGTGGAGTTCTTTCCGGCGCGAATGCATCAAGCAACAAACTCAATATCGCGCTCATTGGTGCCCACGGACGAGCGACAGCTCATTACAGAGGACTGAAAAATGAAAATGTCGTGGCCCTTTGTGATGTCGATGAAACAAAGCTCGCCTTGGCGGCAAAGGAATTCCCCAAAGCAAAACACTATGTGGACTGGCGCAAAGCTCTCGAACAAAAAGATATCGATGCCGTGGTCTGTTGTACTCTGGACCATACGCATGCTTTTATCGCCAACTGGGCTATGAACCGCGGTTATCATGTCTATTGCGAAAAGCCACTGGGTCTTTCAATCGAAGAGGTTCGTCTGTGCCGGGATACCTATTTAAAAAACAAAAACAAACTCGCCACTCAGCACGGCACTCAACGCCATGCCAAACCCAATTTCAATCGCGTGAAAGAACTGATCCGTGATGGTATCATCGGCGAGCTCAATACGGTTTACACCTGGGGAAACCGGCAGCTGCGCAAACCCGGGTATCCGCCGGCCGAAGGCAAACCACCGAAAACATTGCATTATGATCTATGGCTCGGTCCCTCGCCGTTTCATCCTTATAATCCGGTTTACTTTTCCGGAAAACCAGGTGCTAATTGTTTGAACTGGAATATGTATTGGGATTTTGGTGCCGGACAGGTCGGCGATATGGGCAGCCACACCATGGATCTGGCCTGGAATGCCATCGATGCCAAGCTGCCCCTTTCCGCAGAGGCTGAAGGCGAAGAATACAATCCCGAGGTCACCCCGGTCGAACTCAAGGCCGTATTCGAGCATCCGGCCAATGACTGGCGTCCGGCCATCAAAGTCTCCTGGTATCAGGGCGG
>CAYNUX010000644.1:0-2085 GCA_964400115.1 uncultured Cytophagia bacterium | reverse complement strand
AGGGAAGTATTATAAGGAATACAAGAAATTCCGGGCAAAAGTATTTCAATTTTTGGACAATATGCAAGATTATAAGCATAAACTGGAAACGTTGCTCGTTGAAAAATTCGAAATATTTTACGCATATATCGTGCCAAGAATAACCATAATTTGATGACTCTATCGTGGTTTGCATAGCACCCGTAATTTTGCGGCCATACTTGACGCTGTATGTGCTTTCCCGAAGCGTAACCGAAATCTATGAGCCCAGCCGCACCACAGAAACGCAACACAAGCTTTAAAGGAGATGTGATTCGACTTGTTTCCGGTACCGCGTTGGCGCAAGGCATTGGATTGGCAGCTTCGCCGATTCTGACACGTTTCTATGCGCCGGATGCATTTGGGATTGCAGCGTTGTTTGCTTCCATTACAGCGGTTTTGGGCGTGTTGGCCTGCATGCGTTATGAGCTTTCGATTGTCTTGCCGGTCAATGACCGTGAAGCAGCCAACCTGTTGGCAGTGAGCATTGCTTTTACAGGATTTATTACCATCCTTATGCTATTGCTTGTTCTATATGGAGGCAAGGAAGTTGTGCAATTGATGAACCTGCCTGAACTCGAGTTCTGCCTTTGGTTAGTGCCTTTGGCTATGCTGATTCACGGAATTTTCATGGCACTGAACTATTGGAATACGCGTAACAAACACTTTATGCTGCTCTCTATTGCCCGAGTGACGAGTAAATTGGCTACTACCATCACTATCCTCGGCGCCGGGTTTGGGGGGTACGCAACCGGTAGTGCTTTAATTGCGGCTAGTCTCGGCGGCCAGGCAGTGGCAACCACGGTCTTGGCTGGGAAGATATGGCGGGATAATGGCAGATTTATTGTCAGCAGTATCACAATGCGAGAGATGTGGGCAGGTATAGCGCATTATCGAAAATTCCCCATTTATGGAAGTTTGGAAGGCTTGCTGAACTCAGTCTCGTGGCAACTCCCCGTGTTAATTTTGGGCATTTTTTTTTCCTCTGCCGCAGCAGGCTTCTATGCATTGGGATTTCGCATCCTTCAGATACCCATGAGCTTGATCGGGGGCGCCGTCTCTCAAGTATTTCACCAACGTGCGTCAGAAGCACACAACAACACTACGCTTGCGCAGATAGTAGAATCCCTTTTTAAACGACTCTTTTTGGTAGCGCTTTTCCCGATGCTGATGCTCATGATCATTGGACGTGATCTTTATATAGTTATATTTGGCGAGCAATGGGCAAAAGCTGGAGTTTATACTCAAATCCTAAGCCCCTGGGTTCTGATCTGGTTTGTGTCGAGCCCAATGAGCAATCTATTTGGCGTTATGGGGCGCCAGGAGCAAGGTCTTAAGATCCAAGTACTAATTTTTTTATCGCGTTTAATTGCCATGGCTATTGGTGCGTTTTTTCACAGTAGTATACTTGCCATTTCTTTATTTTCCGCTTCCGGTGCAGTCGTTTATGGTTACCTTGTCATTCTTGTTCTTCTTTATGCGGGAGTGCCCTTGAAATCAATTAAACCCTTTCTCAGCAAGTCAATATTAGGAACAGCTATTTATCTCGCTTTGGCTCTTGCCGCTGCATTCCTGCTCGAAGATTCTATTTTTGTCGTTCTGGTATCAGTGATGTTGAGCGCGCTATATCTCTGGTCGAATCGGTTGGAACTGAAGATGCTTATGCAGCGAGGTTAAAGCTAAAAATGACTGAGGATAAATTGAACGTCCAACGCTACAAAGTCGTTGCGTACAAATATAACGCTGCATGGAATAAGCGCTCAGCAGAATGGCAACATATAGAAATTACTGATTTAAGAAAAAAATGATGGAAAGGAAACAACAATTCGAACAAGGTGTGAAAATCATAAAGATCGCTGTAGGCAGTGGCTTTGCCGCAAATTACTGCCGATGCCGAGGTTTTAATCTCACGACCTCGGATATTGATACCCAAAGAACCCGATATAGTTGTAATTACGGTCGAAATCGATTTCGATGCAAAGAAAAATACCATTATCTGATGGCCTTTAAGATCAATACCCGTGAATGAATGATCATTCATTTTGGCAGTGAATTATCTTCATATCG
>CAYNUX010000643.1:0-2091 GCA_964400115.1 uncultured Cytophagia bacterium | reverse complement strand
ACGAGATCGTTTCACGTGACTGGAGTTCAGACGTGTGCTCTTCCGATCTGTGTTAGAAAAGCGTCCCTGTCGATATCCCAGGTGTATCCGCCATCCGATGATCGGCTGACGATCACCGGCAAGAGTTGACCTCTGTCTTTGGCATCGGGATCGGACCAGCCGCTGCAAATGATGATCAAATCGCCGTTAGCTGCCAGACCGGCGGCATAGTTGGCTCTGCCTGCCTTGTCATTATCCCGGGGGGCCGGTGTACCGCGTTTTTCCCAGGTCAGGCCACCGTCGGTGCTGGCCCAGCAATCGACGTCCGCAGGATTGCGCAGATGACTGGGATTGTTATGTATCATCGCAATGATGGATCCATCTCGCATCAGAGTCAGGTTTGGCCAGGCACAGACATTGTCAACCGCGATCATCGATTTGGCTCTGTTTCCCCGGATATTCAGGGCATATCTGGAAACACTTGGTTCTTCCGGCGGAATGATTCTCATTGTATCAATATTTATAGAGCTCTGTTTTTCATCCGCAACCGGCTTGCTTTCTTCAAGAGTGCAGGCCGCAAAGAGGGCCAATAAAAAAAATAATTTTACAATTTTCATTCAATTTTCCATTATTTATTCAGACCCTGTCAGGCGCAATAAACGGCTCGCGATATTCCCGAGTCAGCATTTTGTTGGCTTGCTGACTGTTCTCACCTACGAATTTTTCGGATTCTGGGTCAAATGTCAAAAAGGACCCCATGATCAATGCATCATTTTTCAGGTTGACGCGATTGGCAAACAGATGATTTTCGAGCCGTTCGAATGTTTTCCGGAATTCTGCATCGTGCCTGACTGCCTCGAGGATTGCATCACTTGATTGTTGCTGTCCGAGTTGGTAAGAGATATTGGACAAATGGACCAGTCCGCACGACAAATGTCCTTCCAGGGCATCGGTTAACAGGTGTTCCGGCGTACTATTGCGGAGGCAGTTGATAAAATTTTCTTTGGTCGTTTCGCGTGTGTGGGAAAATTGCTTGATCTTTGAACCGCTATTATCATAGACGATAGCATTATCAGTGGCATATCCTTCCTGACACTGTATAACAAATCCGGTTCTCACCCCCCGGTAATCGTCCATGGCAAGACCGCTTTTCATATTCCAGCGATCCGGTCGTCTTGTTTGCAGGTTGGAGCGATAAAATCTGTCTTTGGGCAGCCCCCGCACCTGATAAATCAGAGGGGCGGGTTTATAATCGAACAATGTGATCAAGGTATTAGGTGTCTGGCCATCGTCGTCATACCCGAGTCTGGCCCCGATACTCAAGATGCGCGCAGGAAGAGAATCTTTCTGTAAGGCCCACCGGCATCCATCCATGGCGTGTATGCCCATGTTACCCAAGTCGCCGTTGCCGGTATCCCAATACCAATGCCAGTCATAATGCAGGTTTTTTCGCTGCAATGGCTTCAGAGGAGCGGGTCCGCACCACAAATCATAATCACAGGATGCCGGGATCGGCTGCGCTCCCCTCACTTTGCCGATGCTCGTTCGTGCCCGATAGTTAAGACCGTGGATACAGAGGATTTCGCCCAGATTTCCGGCCCATACAAATTCGAGCATTTCCTCGAGAGCTCCGCTGTTTCGCGGACCATGGGTTGCCTGTACCATACGGTTGTATTTTTGGGCTGTCTGTACCATTTTTCTGCCTTCATAAATATTGTGAGAGGCAGGTTTTTGGACAAATACATCTTTGCCAGCCTGACAGGCCATGATAGTCATCAGAGAATGCCAGTGGTTGGGCGTGACAATGACAACGGCATCGATATCTTTGTCGTCCAGCACTTTACGAAAATCTGTATAGGATTTGACCGGTTTGTTTTGTTTTTTATAATCCTCTGCAACATAATCCAGATGATCCGTATCACAATCGCAGATGGCACCAATTTTGACGCCGGGAATTTTTTCAAAATCTTTGGCATCTTTTCTGCCCTTGCCGCCGATCTTGACAAAAGATCCCAGGCCGATCACGCCCAGACGAATCGCATCATTCGCGCCGATGACCGGTGTGGCGGGTAAAGACAGGGCTGCGCTGCACGCCAGGGACTTTTTTACAAA
>CAYNUX010000642.1:0-2093 GCA_964400115.1 uncultured Cytophagia bacterium | reverse complement strand
AAACAAGGGGGCATGCCCCCTTGCTGCGGCGTTCAGCTTATAAAAATACACACCGCTGCTCATTTCTCTACCGATTTCATCCTTCCCGTCCCAGACCACCGAGTGATAGCCGGCTTCCTTTTCTCCATCAATTAGCGTGTTGACAAGCTTGCCTGAGATGTCGTAGATATTCAGATAAACCTTTGAGGTTTGAGGAATCTGGAAGGAAATCGTGGTTTCTGGATTAAAAGGATTTGGATAATTTGAGTGTAATTTTATTTTTGTGGGCAATTGAGAAATTGCCTCTTCTTTTACATCCACAGGGATTTCGCTTTGATATTCGTAAGCACCGATGTCCACAATGTCGTTGTCAACTCTTGGATCGTTTGCCAGGTCAAAGGGTGGCAAGTTTAAATTAGAAATATCCGGTGTGCCTGTATCGCGGCAAGGGGAATCTTCTTGCAATGCAAAAGGATGCTCTCCGGCGACCATAAAAATGGGGTCTAATTCTATACAGTTTTGATATATTCCGCTCCAATTATTTCCAGAGCCTGCCCCCCCAAAAGCGTCGAGTCCGTCCTGTATATCGCAAAAATAGAATTCCGGCGAAGAAAACATATCCCACAAATATACCTGAGAGCCTACAATAGCGGAATTCCCCCAAATAATATTATTATTTACGATCGGATCGGCATAGAAACAGAACAGACCACCGCCGTATGTGGTTTGATTATTAACAATGGTATTATTGTTCAAGTTCGGGCTGGATTCTTTGCAGAAAACACCGCCGCCAAAGGATTCGGAGCTATTATTGGCGATCAGGTTATTTGTGATGGCTCGGGTCATGGTAGAATCTTCAAAAAAGCTCAATCCACCGCCATTAACAGCGTAATTGCCCAGAATCTGATTGTTGACCACTTCGGGATCGGAATTCCAGAATAAAATCCCACCACCGCTAAATTCTATTGTTGCATTATTCAAAATTTTGTTGTTCCAAATTGTAGGGCTGGACTCATAAAAGCCCATTCCTCCGCCTGCCCGTGTGGAATTATTACCCAATATTTCGCAATTTTTTACGATAAGGTCAGAATCTTCGGCATAAATCCCGCCGCCGTGTCCAGTAGAGTCTGTGCCCACGCGATTGTGGCTGATGATGCTGTTTTTGAGGGTAATATCGGAATTGTAGCAATAAATTCCACCACCGTCAATTTGGGCATAATTATTGGAAATATTACAATTGTAAATAAGCAAACGGTTAAAATTGGTAACCAAGATTCCGCCACCCTTTCCAGCCAGGCTGTCGCCAATCGCCTTTGCATATTCCAATTTGCAATGCATGAGATGAGAAAAACCGTTATTTTCTGGCGTGCCATTGAATTCTATTCCGCTCCAGCTTCCCAATATGGAACTACTATCGGCAAAACCCGTTGTATCATTGATTGTGAAAATAATTGAGTCGCTTTCCGTGCCGATTGCCAATAACTTTCCCTGAATATCCAACTTGTAATGTCCCTGAAATTCCACTTTGACCCCAGAATTTATGGTAAGGGTTACGCCATCATCTACAAAAACATCGCCGGAGACCCGAAGAGTATCTTCCCACCAGACCGTGTCCTCGCTGATGTGTCCACTTACACCGCTACAATCCTCGAGCATGATTTGCAGAGAATTATACAGGTTCAATCTACCACCAGTAACGGTTTTCCCTTGTAAAGAAGCCAGGGGATCTGCGCCATCCAAGATGTATTGCTTGATTTGCAGGGCAACTTGTGCAGGATTTTGCTCGTATTGATTCAGCAATGAAACGGGTGCACCTGCAAAAAGGAGTGCCACCGCTCCGGTAACGTGGGGAGTAGCCATAGAAGTTCCGGTTTTATTGGAATAGGCGTTTCCCGGAATTGTAGATTTTACATTTGTGCCCGGTGCGCCCAAATCAATTGTCGTCAAGCCATAGCCTGCGGAATAGGCTTTTTGGTCTTGATGAGTGGTGTTTGTAACAGTGATCAAAAAGTCGCTATCACAGGCGGTTGGCATATCACCCACGACATCAAAGTTCACGTTATTGTTGGCTGTTGCGCCAGCACTAAAAACGCCCTGGTTCCCCAAAGAAACGT
>CAYNUX010000641.1:0-2094 GCA_964400115.1 uncultured Cytophagia bacterium | reverse complement strand
ACTGGACAAAATCATTTTTTTCGGGAGACTCTGGTTTGCCGACGATAAGATCGATTTCAGGAAAAGACTGGGCTAACTGCAAATTGCGTGCAAAGGACATATGACTGAGAACGAGTATAACATCAGTGCGCTGCTCCAATTCCGCGAGCAGATCGGGTAAGACAGAGTCTGGTTGTAGAATGGAAATATGTTCAATGTGTCCTTTATAAATTTTTTCTTTGATTGACGGGTCAAGCAAACCCAGAACACCAATTCGAAAATCATTCTTTACGAAAATTGCATGCTTGGTCAATGGAAAAAGTGAATCCGGACCAACGAGATTGCTAACAATCAAAGAGATATCTTTAATTTGATCAGAAAGAGTAATCAGATTCTCGGTACCATAGGAGAAATCCAGATTTCCGAGGGTCATGGCATCCCACCCGACCCGTGTCATATTTTCCAGTACACTTTTACCGCTATCCACTTTGGCCAGATAGTGATAAGCCAGGGCATCACCCGTATCGAACATCAAGGCATGTTGGAGATCGAGGTCGAGCTGGCCTGCCAGATTACGAAAATCAAGAACGCCTCCCTGCTTATATTCGGCATTTCCCTTTAGATAGCCATGTAACCCACCTGAAAAATAGAGATCCAGGTTTTGGCCGTAAAGTGAAGGGATAGAACCAATGGTTAGCAGAAAAAAGAGCACATATAACCGCATATTTGTGAGATTTTTTTCAGGCATTATCAGGACCGTGTAAAGAGAAACTGATTATCGTTCAAGAGTTTTTTTGCTGTCTCGATCTGTATTTTGACGGATTCAGGACCTGTTCCCCCTTTGAGATTTCGCTTTACCAGGGCATTTTGAGGATCGAACAGATCCAGCACATCTCTGTCAAACAGCCTGGAATAGTGACGAAACTCGTCCAGGTTACATTCGGACAATGATTTTTTTTCTTCTTCGGCATAGGAGACGATTTGGCCGACAATATGATGAGCCTGTCTAAAGGGCTCTCCCTTGCGTACGAGATAATCCGCAAGGTCTGTGGCATAGAGTGCAGGATCCAGGGATTCAAGCATTGCCAGGCAATCCACATTCAAGGATGCAATAACCCCGGCCATAATCAGAGAACAGGAAATGGTTTGCTCGAGGGCATCAAAGAGGGGTTCCTTGTCTTCCTGCAAATCCCTGACATAGGCTGTGGGTAACCCTTTCATCAAATTCAGCAGGACATTAAAGTCACCCAGAACCCGAGCAGTCTTTCCGCGTATGAGCTCGAGGGAATCGGGGTTCTTTTTTTGCGGCATCATACTGCTGCCTGTTGAATAGGTTTCGTGGATATCGATAAACCGGTACGGTTCGGAGGACCAGATGATAAAATCTTCTGAGGTGCGTGACAGGTGAAGCATAATCTGACTGGACACAAACAGGGCTTCGGTAACAAAATCGCGGTCAGCAGTAGCATCGATAGAATTATCCGAGCATTTTGTAAACCCGAGTCTGCGGGCCAATTTTTCTCGATCGATGTTAAAAGCTGCACCGGCCAGGGCTCCCGAGCCCAATGGCATAACATCGCATCGATCGAATGTCTCTTTTATTCGGTTTACATCGCGCTGTAATTGAAAAAAAAGAGATAAAAGATAATGAGCAAAAGAGATGGGTTGAGCTTGACGACAATGAGTAAAACCAGGCATGACCGTGAGCCGGTGTTGTTCGGCAAGTCTTACGAGTGCTTTTTGAATATAACTGACCGCGTCATCGAGTTTACGGAGTTGATCTTTTAAATAGATCCTCAAGTCTGTAACCACCTGATCATTACGGCTGCGACCCGTGTGAATACGTGCACCCAAGGGTCCGATTTTCTCTGTCAACCATCGTTCATTCGCGGAATGGATATCTTCATCCAATTCCGAAAACTTCAATTCTCCGCTTGTAAATTCCTGCTCTATTTTGTCCAATGCCTGGTGTACCTGTTCGAGTTCAGAGTCGCTATACACGCCGATTTCATTCAAACTTGTCGCCCATGCCTTATTGACGCGTATATCGGCCTGAAACAGTCTTTGATCAAAATAAACCGACGTGCTAAAGGACTCCATTAACGAAGCAGTTTT
>CAYNUX010000640.1:0-2095 GCA_964400115.1 uncultured Cytophagia bacterium | reverse complement strand
TTAGAAGATGTCATTCAGTATGCCGTAGATCGTAATGTGGTTATGGTGGCCTCTTCTGGAAATACAGGAAACGACCAAATTCATTACCCTTCGGCATTACCTACCACGATCTCTGTGGGGGCATCGAACAGCAAAGACATTCGAGCCAGCTTTTCCAACTATGGACCGACTGTTGATCTTTTAGCTCCCGGGCAAGATATTTTTGGCACCTTGATCGATAGTGATTACGATTCTACCTTGCGCGGAACCTCGTTTTCTGCTCCTTTTGTCTCTGCCGCTGCCGGATTGATCTTGTCTCAAGATTCCGAATTAACACCACAAGCCGTAAAAGGAATTCTGGTCGGTTCAGCAACAGATTTGGATCCACAAGGCTGGGATATCTATAACGGTTCGGGCCGATTGAATATGCATCGCGCTCTCGAACGAAACAGACAATCCATCACTGAAATTACCTTTCCCCGTTTCGATCAGGGGGTGCAAAATAATATACAGATCAAGGGAACGGCCTGGAGCCCCACGATGAGAGTGTATCAGCTTTTCTATGGTGCTGGTGCGAATCCTGAAAAGTGGAACCCTATCGGGCAACCGCAAAACAAGATGGTCATCGACGATATCCTGGCCGTCTGGGAAAATATTCCTCAGGAGGAAGGCGAATATCTTTTGCGGTTGACCATGATCAATAACGATGGAAGTGAATCATGGACCAGTGTACGTGTTTTTGTGGACCATTCGGCACCCCGAATCTCGGACGTAACGTTTATACCCATGATCGACGCCGCTCAGCAGTCTACCCTGATGCGCTTCATAACCGATGATCTCAGTATCGGACGTATTCTTTATCGTCCTGTCGGATCGGCTAAGGATTTCAGCGTCCTGAATATGCCTTACCGTTCCACTGAACTCAATCTGCATGTCTCACAGAGCGAACTCGAGGGAGAATACGAGTGTGTCGTGCAGGCTGAAAATAGTATTGGCGAGATCGCTGAGGATGATAATCAGGGGGATTACTATTTGTTGAGTCTTAACGGTGCTCCTATTAATCGGGTAAAGTACTCACCGCTTTCTTACGAGTTACCCACAGGATATTGGCTGGATCGGACGAGCGATTTGAATGCGAATGGATTTCCGGAACTGATTATCAATGCCACGGATGAAAAAGGCAATGCCGGTCCCGTTCATTTTTATGAATTTGACGGCGTGGAATTCAAGGAAAAAGCGACATCGCCACAAAAATTGATTCCCAGAGATATTTTTAAAGATCCTGCAAGCGAAAAAACATTGTTTTTGGCCGGATATGGTGTAAACAGTTTCCTCTATGCAAGCTTTCCAAACGATCCGTTTAATTTGATCGAGGAAAAAATCTGGCTTGGAGATAGCGTCAAAGGGTATTGGGCCAGTCGATTGACGGATATGGATCAGGATGGGGTCTATGAAGTTGTGATGAAAATAAGTGATTACTCTTCGAGTATATCGCATGAACAATTCAAGGTATTTGAATCCGACGGTGCAGGGGAATTCAATACCATAGCTGAATTACCGAACCCTACGCGGGGCCAAAACCGTTATGGTGTGCCGCATTCGACCATCGGGGATTTTGATCATGATGGGCTATTGGAGATTTTACTGGGTGACGAGGATGGAGACGTTTTTATCTATGAAGCGACCGCAAACGACGAGTGGACCCTGACCTGGCAGGATTCATTGCCTCTTATGGATGCCATATCCTATTCAGAGGTCGGTGATTTTGATGGCGATGGCAATCTGGAATTCATTATAGGGTGTCATTCCGATGCGGATGATTTCAATTCGGAATTTGAATATGATAACCGTCATTGGTTTTTCCGTATCTATGAAACAACAGGGGATAACCAGTACAGCGGAATCTTTGAGCGGCGGTTTTATGGTGCAGAGTCGGCCCGGGAGTTTGCCAGTGGCGTTTCGAGTGGGGATCTAGACAACGATGGCAAGGACGAAATTTTGCTTTCTCTTTTTCCTGATTTTTACTGCATCGAACATGTTTGGGGTAATCAGTTTGAATTTTCATAGGAAGTCGGTCTTTCTGCGCAAGCATCTGCTTCAAGGCGCGGAAATTGTC
>CAYNUX010000639.1:0-2103 GCA_964400115.1 uncultured Cytophagia bacterium | reverse complement strand
TTTTTTTCATATGTGGTGCATTATCACCCTGGATGAATATCGGGAACGCAAAGCAAAAGGGGTATTGCAGGAATTGGAGAAATTTAAACAAGAAGGGTTGATCAAACATATCTGCGTCTCAACCCATTTAAGCGGTGAAAATGTTGAGGCTCTTTTAAAAGATTATCCTTTTGACGGTGTATTGCTGGGATATTCCGCCATGAATTTTGCCTACCGTGACGAAGGGTTGGATGCGGCGGCAAACCTGAACAGAGGGGTGGTGGTGATGAATCCCCTTGGAGGCGGCCTTGTTCCGGACAACCCGGATCGCTTTGGCTTTGTCAAAACCCGCGAAGATGAAACCATTGTTGAAGGCGCATTGAGATTTTTGTTCAATGATCCGCGTGTTGATATTGCATTGGTTGGTTTTAGCGAAAGAGAACAGGTTGATCAAGCCTGCAGTGCTGCTGAGGGTTTTGAGCCTATCGGCAAGGACAAAGTCGATGCAATTCGTACAAAACTCAATGACTCATTCGACCACCTCTGCACGTCATGCGGGTATTGTGATAACTGTCCACAGGAGATTCCGATCCCCAAGTTGATGGATGGTTATAACCACTATATTTTGACCGGCAAAGAAAAACAGCTGATTACGCGGTTGAAATATCACTGGGGTATTGAGCTGGACGACGACATCTTGCGCGACTGTATTCGCTGTGGTCAATGTGAAGCAGAATGTACGCAGCAACTGCCGATCTGCGATCGACTGGATGAAATCGAAGAAATTGCGGACAGGGTGCTGGCGAAAGCGAAACGAAAATGATCTAATCCCACCAGGCGATTTTTTTCAGCACAAACAACATGGGAAAATGGGGGGGCGTCATCTCTCTGAGCCGGGGATCCCAGCGGTAATCCTTAAGATATCCTTTTCTTGTCGATTCATCGCCCACCAGCCCCACGGCACCGCGATTGCGCTGGATCAGTCCGCCAAATAAATGCAGCCTGCCATATTTATAGTCATCATAATTATAGACATAAAAATTGCTGGTCGTCGATGCATATGGATTCATGGCCATACAGGTGGCGAGTATGGTGCGATCCGTATCATATTGATTGTTATATACGATAATGTCTTTTGTCGCCGCCAGGCCGACCATGTCTGTCGAATTGGGATTATAGCGGGGATCGTCGGCCAGGAGGATATCGTCGCTAATCACAATCCTTCCCTCTGAGGCGACTGTATAATTACCCCTGGCTGTGCCTTCCACAAATAAATAAGGGGTTTCATAGGGATAATCATTAAAGATAACCCCGTTGGTGCTGCTGATATCATAACTGCTGTATTCCCAGGAAGAGGGAGTGCTGTAAGTGTTTTTGCCGCAGATGAGGGCGGTACCATCGGACTGGAATTTCATCCACACATAACGGTTGGGCAGATAAACACCGCTATCCCTGGCGGCATCAATCAGCTCCTGGGGCATACTGTTCGGCATGGAAAGGTAGGGAACCCCCCATTCCGTTCCTCCCAGAAAGTCAGGATTGGTATATCCATAGGGATAAATTCTGTAGGGTTGACCGGATTGATACAACTGATGGCTGGTGACCTTGTCGAAAAAGACCGGCGTACCGGCCATTTGGAAATAGGTGTTGGTATGAACTGGTCCGCGCAGCGTATCGCCGGTATTGAACCAGATATCTCCCTCATAATTGGTAAAATAGGCATATCGGGAAAAAGAGGGGCGGGTAAGGAGAACGACAACGGTATCGCGGCTGTCGTGAAACGTTGACGTACAGGTGACGCGGATTTCGGTCGGTCCGAGAGTGGGGTCCTGCTCTTTGCGTTGATAATAGTAAGAGAATTCACCGCCATACAGCGATCTATTCTGAGCCGCGTCCGTTTCTTCCACATTCAACGTAAGACCGTTTAATGCGATTGTGGCACCACTATTGGCGATGTTTCGTGCCCAAACCACATCGAACTTTTCCACAGAGTTCTCGACGCTGTCGCGAACGGTTCCCTGCGTTTGAATGCGCAAAAAGAGCACGCTGATAAACAATGCCAGAATAATCAATGATGCATATCGTCCCATGGTTTAGTCGTTACCACCCTATGTTTTATCTGCC
>CAYNUX010000638.1:0-2108 GCA_964400115.1 uncultured Cytophagia bacterium | reverse complement strand
TCACTGCTCTTTCTGATCCGGGACCGCTCCGGCTCTGTCCCCGCACCTATCGCTATATTGCTTAATATTTTGAAAGGGGAGGGCCGTGTTGTTCGTATTTTCAGAGCGGTGCTTGACCGGTCGGCGATAGATGCGGGACCAGCCTACACGGGCTCGACGGGTTTCCCCCTGGGCCATGCATAGATAATATGGTAAAGCAATCCCGCTCCGCATCTTTTCTACTATTATAACTAGAACGCTCCGGACTCGTCCTTTTCAATGTGTTGATTCCCTTTATATCCGGTCAACTGGATTTTTGATCATGCTCTGTTTCTGGAGAAAAGCACTCTGGAATAATAAGCGAATGTCTTGTTTCACACCCTCCAGGATGTTGACAGGCCCCAAACTCTATTTGAAAAGGTATAAAATAAATTACCATTTTAAAATGTTATCATAACAGATGTGGGACTTTTTTTTTTTTCTTGCCAACGAGGGCAAAACACAAAGGAGAAAACAATGAATACAGTTATTGCAATCATCCAGATCGTCATTGCATTGGGACTATTGAATGTTTGGCTTTTACGGTTTAACAAATCAACCGATTGGCGCGGAGGGGAGGCTGCCAATATGAAAGAAGAATTTGCAGCGTATGGTCTACCCCCCTGGTTTATGGTCCTGGTAGGGTTTCTGAAAATCTCATTTGCTATCTTGTTGATCGTGGGACTTTGGGTACCGGCTGTTACCATGCCTGCAGCAGTGGGAATCGCTGTGCTGATGTTGGGTGCGATCCTGATGCATATTAAAGTAAAAGATCCGTTGAAAAGGACGCTCCCCGCAGCCAGTTTGTTTATTCTATCCCTTTTGGTCGCTATTTTTTGATTTGTTTTGATGTGAAAATCAAGAAATACTGATCTGCGGGTTTCAAGACATTATCCGAGCCTATCTGACGAGCATGAATTTTCTCGTCCGAGTATATGCCGGGGTTTTCAACTGATAAAAATAGATCCCGCTCGCTAAACCGGTGACATCGAATTGCACCGAATAGCGACCCGGTTTTTGCTTTTCGTTCACCAGCGTGGCAACCGTCCGGCCGAGGAGATCATAGACCTTCAGGTGTACGGATGTGGAAAGGCCATGATTTCCCTCTGCGGATGAGCCAAGGGTATAGTCAATCGTCGTGACCGGATTGAACGGATTCGGATAGTTTTGCGTCAGGTCAAATTGTAAATTCTGATGGGCTGTGTGTTCGACTGCAGTAAGGAACAAAAATTCGATCCAGTTGAGATTGAATCCCCCTCTTTCGGCAACCATTCTGAGGGTCGTTACCCCCTGATGGAATGCAGCTCGCTCTGTGACGGATTTCCAGTTCTGCCATCCACCGGTAACCGGGATCTCTTTGGTGAACAAGGGCTGGCCGTCCGCCAGAATATTGATTTTTCCCGGGGTTTCCGGACTCGCGACTCTAAAGACGAGTACATAGGTGCCGGCGGTCTCGACATAACAGTCATACTCGATCCAGTCCCGGTCATCGATCCATCCGACATTCAGTCCGCCGTGAATGTCCGTGGTGTTTTCGGTCTGCACACCGGACATTCTTGTCCACTCTTCGGCCTGAATTCGTCCGGGCAGTTTGAGGGAGGGAACTATTGTTTGATTGAGATTGATCACCGGCTCCCTTTGAAAAAACGCCAGATCGCCGCCGTCCCCGGAGCTGATATGTCCCGAAACATAGGAAACGGTCAGACTGTCCTCACCAGATATCTCTGTGTCCAGCTTGAGCTCGATGATCTTGTCACTGAGCTCGCTCAGCTGGTAATCGATGACATTGACAGGTGTCGAGTTGTTTTTTATGACACTGAATTGCGCATCGTTTGCCCCGTACACGGTCATCGGCTTGTTAAACGCCAGTTCGATATGCAAACCGTCTTCTGTGAGCATGGCGGACTGGAAAACCGGTGCAGAGCCAGGCTCTGAATCGCTCACATCTGTTATTCCAAATCCATACCCAAATAACGGATCATAGTCATCATCGCCGACATTGATGGGGAGTTGGTTCATGGATTTCGGCCAGGTCATGGGCAGCACGCCCGTCGGGGCATCATCGCCGAACAAGATCCCGGCGATGCCAT
>CAYNUX010000637.1:0-2115 GCA_964400115.1 uncultured Cytophagia bacterium | reverse complement strand
TTGACGTCTATTCATCTTTCCATAAGGGATTGGCATTACTCTGTCCTATTCTTCTTGAACAATATGTCTTTATATTAATATGCTGATTTTGAATAACCTTGTCAAGATTTGTTTGAAAAATAGTTTTCAAACTCTAGCCTCTGCGTGGTCAATATTGATTTTTAATTTGCATTTCTCTACCTTTCAGAATCAAAGGAGGGAAGAGATTATGCATGACGCCGACTATTTTCGGGCTTTCCGGCAAGAAATTATAGGCATCGATTACGAGATTCCGACACCTTACGGTCAGAAGAAACTCGTTTATGCAGACTGGACTGCCAGCGGCCGGCTCTATAGATCGATCGAAACCTCGATCAGTGATAAATTTGGCCCTTTGGTTGGCAATACCCACTCGGAATCGAATATTACGGGCACCACGATGACACGGGCCTACCACCGGGCGCAACAGATTATCAAGAAACATGTCAATGCCAGTGATAAAGATGTACTCATTCATGCCGGATTCGGTATGACCGCAGCGGTTAATAAATTCCAAAGAATTTTAGGACTTAAAATTCCCGAACAGCTTGCTGGCTTTACTCGTCTGCCTGCTGATCTTCGCCCTATGGTTTTTCTGACTCACATGGAACATCATTCTAATCAAACCTCTTGGCTTGAAACCATTGCTGATGTTGTGGTGCTCGAGCCACACCAGAATGGACTCGTTGATTTGAATGTGCTGGAAGAGCAGCTGTTAAAGCATCGAAACCGTAAATTAAAAATCGGTGCCTTTACGGATTGCTCCAATGTTACCGGCATAAGAACACCTATTCATGACATGGCCCGCCTCTTGCATGAATATGGTGGATATTGCTTTGTGGATTTTGCCGCTTCTGCGCCTTATATAGACATTGATATGCATCCGCATGATAGCCGGGAAAAGTTGGATGCCATCTTTTTTTCACCCCATAAATTTCTGGGTGGACCAGGAAGTTCGGGTGTTTTAATTTTTGATTCGCATTTGTATAAAAACCGGGTTCCGGATCATCCTGGTGGAGGCACGGTGGATTGGACAAATCCCTGGGGTCAGCACAAGTTTATTGCCAATATTGAAGCTCGAGAAGATGGAGGAACACCAGGCTTTTTGCAATCTATACGTGCAGCGCTCGCAATTCGGTTGAAAGCGAAAATGGGGCCGGACAAGATGCTCGAACGGGAGCGTAGACTGGTGTTAAGGGTTTTGAAGCGCTTATCATCCATGAAAAATTGCCACATCCTGGCGCAAAATGTCTATGAACGGTTGGGAATTATATCATTCTATGTAGAAGATATCCATTATAACCTCATTGTAAAACTATTGAATGACCGTTTCGGAATTCAGGTGAGAGGGGGATGCTCTTGTGCCGGGACTTATGGTCATTATTTGTTACATGTGGATCCGACGCGCTCGAAACGAATCACCGAAAAAATCAATCATGGAGATCTCTCCGAAAAGCCTGGCTGGGTGAGATTATCGTTGCATCCGGTCATGACAGATCAAGAGATCGATTTTATTTTGGATGCTATTGAACAAACCGTTTCAAGGGCACATCAATGGCAAAATGATTATTGCTATTCTTCCCATACCAATGAATTTAAGCATTGTGATGGAGATCCCCGTATAGATTTAAAGCCATGGTTCACGGTCTGATCTTACAAGAGATCGCTGGCAAGTTCCGCCAGTTCCGATCTTTCACCTTTTTCAAGAGTGATATGTGAATAGATAGGTTGCCCTTGCATTCGATGCACAAGATAATTTAATCCCGTAGAGCGCGAGTCCAGATAAGGTGTATCGATTTGTTGGGGATCGCCGGTAAAAATAACTTTGGTGCCTTCGCCTGCACGGGTAATAATTGTTTTCACTTCATGCGGTGTAAGATTTTGTGCTTCATCGACAATGAAAAATATTCTATCCAGACTTCTTCCGCGGATATATGCAAGGGGAGCGATTTCCAATTTGCCATTTTCAAGCATGTTTTGAATCCGCTTGTGCCTCTGATCAGATTCAACAAATTGGTCTCTGATAACGCCAAGATTGTCGTACAAGGAGATCGGAAGAGCACACGTCTGAACTCCAGTCACGTGAAACGATCTCGT
>CAYNUX010000636.1:0-2125 GCA_964400115.1 uncultured Cytophagia bacterium | reverse complement strand
CTCCATTTTTCAGTGTTGTCCCAAGCGGATCGAGTTGAATGACTGGCACTTTTGTTTCTTGTGCGATCATTTGTACAAGTGACTCTGAAAATTGAGGCTCGCTAAAAACGGCTTTTGCACCCGTCTGTTTTATGGTTTCGATGACTTTAGCCATACGTGATGGTGAAGGTTCCATCCCTGGTCGATCAGTGATGACAGCGGCCTGATTCAGCCCATAGCGAAGGGCAAAGTATTCCCAGGCCGGATGAAAGCAAACAAAATCCCGGTATCTCCAGGAGCTCACCCTGGCTTGTATTTCGTTGTCCAATTGCACCAATCTCTTTGTGTAACGAGCCCCCCGTGCAAAAAAAGAGTCCGCATGAGCAGGAAACGCTTTTGCAAGACCCGTGGTGATCTGTTCCACCTGTTTTATGGCCAGGAGAGGATCCAGCCAGACATGGGGATTACCTGATGCATGTGTAGCATGCACATGCCCCTCGTGTTCGTGCTCCTGGCCGGCGTCCATGTCGAGTGGAGCTATGCGAATTGAAGCATCGATGACCAGCACGCTTTCCTTACCCACTGTATCGATAACCCGTTCCGACCAGGGTTCCAGACCCAGACCATTTAATACCAGTACCTGACTGTTGTCGATTTTTTGCATAATCGTCGGAACCAACTCAAATGTATGCGGACTGGCGCCGGGCGGGATCACCACAAAACTTTTCACCTCATCACCACCGATTTGATCGACAAAATCTTGCAAAGGCAAAATGCTGGCAGCAACTTGCATGTGACTGCTTGTACGAGATGAGTTTTGGTCACAGGATAGCCATGCAAGAAAAATAAACAGAATAACACCGACTCTGCTTTTCATATTATCTCCATTATTGTTGCATTTAAATCATAAAACTCGTGTTGTGTTGAACAAGGAAACAGCTTTACATCCAAAATATTCATACTGAAAAGCTAATAAAAAAAAATCGATACAACAAACATTTTTAAGGGAATAGCTGTATATAAATATATGTTTATGTCTTGGAATTCAGCATAACAAATAAATATATAAGGAAAAAGACAATGAAGACTTGTAGTATTATTGATGTGGAAGGCATTGGCCCTTCCTATGCAGAGAAACTCAAGGGATGTGGTGTTCGATCGGTGAATGCATTCTTGAAATCAGCGGCAACCCGCACCGACCGCAAAAAACTGGCTCAGGAGAGTGGCATCGAAGAGAAACTTATCTTAAAGTGGGCAAATTTTGCCGATCTCTACAGAATTCGTGGTGTAGGGAGACAGTATTCAGAGTTACTTGAAAAAGCGGGTGTGGATACGGTTAAAGAACTCGCCACACGCGTTCCTGAAAACCTGCACCAGAAAATGATCGAGGTCAATTCACAGGGGAAACGACTCGTGCGTCAGGTTCCTGCACTTGTGCTGGTCAAGTCTTGGGTAGAGCAAGCCAAATCCCTTGATCCTATGATCTCCCATTGAACCTGCTCGTATGAATAACCTTTAAACCTTAGGAGAATCCCTTATGGGTATGTTTGATTTTCTTGCCAATGTTGGTGCCAATATTCTTTCCCGGAATAATGAAGCCGACAAAGTCCAGGAATTATTACAGCGCGAACTGGGGGGACAAATAGAAGACCTATCCGTTACCTTTGATGATGGTACTGTATTCCTCACGGGGTCCTGTGATTCTCAGGCAACACAGGAAAAAGCCATTCTCTTGGCGGGTAATGTCAAAGGCATCAGCCAGGTAAATGATGACCATCTCACCTTCCCGGCCCCGGAAAAAAGTGTACAAACAGAATTTTACACCATCAAATCCGGCGATACGTTGTCAAAAATCGCCAAGACCTATTATGGTGATGCTATGAAATATCCCGAGATATTTGAGGCGAACCGCCAAGTGATCAAAAATCCAGATCTTATCTATCCAGGACAAACCATCCGCATTCCAAAACTGTAACAAGGGATCAATAATGAATCAATTTTTGCAGGAATTCATGGACAATATCGGCCCCCAGGCGAGTCGGGAAATGTCAAAAACCCTGGGCATCAATAAACACACAGCTCAACAAATTATTCCGCAACTCGTTCCCCTGATTCTGGGAGGATTAAAGCGACAAAAGGATGAACA
>CAYNUX010000635.1:0-2137 GCA_964400115.1 uncultured Cytophagia bacterium | reverse complement strand
GGAGAGATTACCAGTTTGTATGCAAACGAGGCACCTGCCACAAAAGCACAAAAAGGGTATAATGTAACCTTTCCATTTGAACGTGTCCGCCGCAACGACAAGATTTACCGCTTGCGTTCCCGTCAGAACTGGCAATCCTGATGCAATAACCCAAAAATGGTCTGCTTTTTTGAATATACCAGCCTGAGCACCAGGTGTAGAGAAAACACTGATCCATTATTCCTTTCCTCTTTGGGGCACGGTTTCTTTTACCAGCCCTGATACTCTTGTGCGAAACGCAAAATAAAATCAAAAATTATCGACTTTAGGCAATTGGAAAAAGGGGCAAAGACTTGATAAGAATCAATGATCACTAAAAAAGTCACAATATTTACCGATTTTGTGGCCTTTATGTACATTTGACTGATAATTTGCCGTTGTTCTTGGGGAAATCCCTATTCTTTGATGGGGATATGACCACCCTTGCAGTGAAAAAATAATGGATTAAAACCATCTGTTTAGTAAAAACAGTTAATTATGGCCCCTGCCATTTGGTTCTGTTTGGCATAGTATTTGTAAAGTATAAATTGCAGGCAAGACATCCTATAGGCAGATGAAAGTGCTTGTAGGTGCGATGGCTGCTGCCAGCATAAAAGGGATTGGGCGTCTCGCTGGCAGCAGTTTTTTTTTTGCCATCGCACTTTATTCGTGTCCTAAAGTCTAAACATATCCATAAATTGCGGTATTCCAAAAAAAAGCCCGGTCATTGACCGGGCTTTTTTTTGGCAAGACTTATTTTAACAAAGTCATTCGTTTGATTTCAGAATAACGACCGGCTGTTAAGCGCAACAGATATAAACCACTCGGCATATCCATCGCTTGCCATTGAACAGAGTAGGTTCCGGCCTGCTGATAACCCTCTACAATGACAGTTACTTCACGCCCTGTAATATCATAGACGCTCAAGCGAACAATCGCATCTGTACCGACATGATACCTGATCGTCGTTTCGGGATTGAAAGGATTTGGATAATTCTGATCCAGTCCGAATTCTCCCGGTACTGCAGCGATGCTGTTGCTATTTTGTGCAGGTTCTGGGCCTTGTTTAGCGTCTGTATGCAATTCGAATTCCACAATCTGTCGCCAGCCTCCCGGATAATAATCAGGCGAGACCAGTTCGATCTTGATATACTTTACTCGAATCATTCGCCCTGGCTTTAGCCATTCGCGTTCACCAGATCCACGTATTCTGAATGACCCGATATTGACAAAGTCGTCTTTGCCCATTCCCGTCGTGGAGACTGACACATTCAATCTGGTGGTTTGATATGGATATGGACTGCTGTCATCCGCACTTCCGTTATCCGTGGTAACTGCCATCAAGTTAAACTGATAGAGTCCCTTATCGGCAAATTCGAAAATGGCATATGCTGATTCAGAACCACTGTCTTTTGCCCATGTGGTGCCATCCCAGCCCTCGAGATCGCCATCCACTGCGTTTTGCCAATTTCTCACATCCTGACCTTTGGTATAGGTTTCAGATCCTGTCACGAGTTGCAGTGCATCGCTGCGATCAGTAAACTCGGATTGCTCTTCATCACTTATCGCGAGCAGGGCCAATGCCTGATCATAATTTTTCATGAAAAAGTATTGCAAAGCCTGTTCGATAACCAGACTATCTTTACCTGCCTTCCTGGCCAGGAAAACATGTTCGGGCACAGTCAAACCCAGATTATCGATGTCCCGAATGCATCCGCCCTTGTATTCCTGGGCATTATCGCGCGTCATGCGAACGAATTGATAGTCATTGCTATCCGAAACTTCGACATGCGTACTGCGATTGAAATCGTTCCAGGTTTCGATCATTAACCAGTCTGGCTGATAATCAAATGCCTTGTCCCATGTCCATTCATAGACCAGAGTATCCTGACGGTTCATGTAGCGATTTTCTCCCAGACTGTATTCTCTGTCATCAAATCCAGGCCATGTCGCACCGGCAGCGAAAGAGGCGACCTTTTGATAGGTCTGGTAAAAGGTCTCAAGATAATCTTCACCCCATTCCAAACCATTTGGAGCCCACTGATTATCTGTGGCCATCACCCATGGATAGACACCGTCAACATAACCTTTGAGATCCATTTGTTTGGTATCCCAGTTC
>CAYNUX010000634.1:0-2140 GCA_964400115.1 uncultured Cytophagia bacterium | reverse complement strand
GTGTAATAAGATCTCTAAAAGATCTTCAGGCGAGTGCAAGTCAGGTCTCAGGGTATCAACCTCGCATGTGGGAAGGCTGTTCTTTAGAAAATCTCACAGCAGAAAAAATTGTTCAGATTCGAGCAAGTCTCGAAACAGCACTCGGTTCGATATCTGTTTTACGATCATTGCTGTCACAAATGCGTTCTCTGATGCCCCAGTGTAGGCCCCAAACATTGAATGAAACGAGTGATTGGAATCGCTTTTTGCGCCTCGTCGTGGATTCTCCGCCAAAACCCCGGCCTAATCTATCGCATCCTGCCTGGAAGAATGGCGCCAAAGACGTCTATTTATTGATCGATAAAGTTTCCTTTTTTCATATGCAGTTTCCTGATGTTGAGGAACGCTTTCAACGTCGTGCACTGAATCGCAATATCAGAGCACTATATGAACGTGTTAAAAATCAAAAACGCGATATGTTGAAAGTTTTTGATAAAAACCGGGAACGAGTGAATCATAAATTGGCCTATGTGTTTCGTGGCGAGGTACCCAGAAAACGCCAGGAAATCCTGACTGAATTAGAGAGATTGTTGCCTGTATGGTCGCTTTATAACGAGATTGAATGGAGCAAGACCTTTGGTCTCGAACTGTTTGGCCCTTTATGGGAGGGTGTTGATTCCGATGTGATGGCCCTGCGAATGACTGCTGACTGGGCCACCAATATGATCGATTTTGATCGAGAACCCTTTTCGGATGTGGATATATCCGGTTTGCGTAAACAAATACCTATGATTGGGCTGAAAGAAAACATAATATCTCTCGATAAAGCAAGAAAAAAAATCAAACGTGAATTAGAGCGTGTAAAGAACTTGTGTCATACCAAAGAAAATGGCTCCTGGATGGATGAAACTGCTCACCTTTCTTTGCAGGAATTGGAGCAAAATATCCAAAACCGTATCGATCATATTTCTGAACTTGCTCAGTTGAGCCGGTTTATACAAAGAAAAAAGGCATGCAATCAAAGCATGGCAAAGCCATTTGTGCAGGCCATGGAAAGCGGAAGGATTTTACCTGATGATTTGGTTGCCAACTTTATACTTAATTTGACGCGAGCAACATTCGGAGGGAACAAAAATGGCTGATGTGATCGATTTTAAAATTCATGGCGATGACATGCAAATTGTTGAAGTAGAACTGGATCCGGGCGAAGGCGTTCGCGCAGAAGCGGGTGCCATGATGTATATGGAAGAAGGGATTCGCATGCAAACCTCGACAGATGGTGGCGTTTTCAGGGGATTCAAGCGCATGATCACCGGCGAGAGTTTTTTTATTACCACGTTTTTGTATTCCGGTGTGGGTAAAGGACATGTCTCTTTTGGAGCACCTTATCCCGGAAAAATTATTGCTTTGCACCTCGACAAGATGGGTGGAGAGTTTCTTTGTCAAAAAGATGCTTTTCTTTGTGCCGCGAAAGGGATAGAGATCGAAATTGCCTTTAGCAAGAAACTGGGAGCCGGGCTCTTTGGCGGTGAGGGATTTATCTTGCAACGACTCGTCGGTGATGGTATGGCTTTTATTCACGCCGGAGGCACAATCATCGAAAAGAAACTGGCAGCAGGTGAGAAATTGCGGGTGGATACCGGTTGTTTGGTCGCTTTTAGTCCGTCGGTGGATTATGATATCCAGTTTATCGGGGGTTTTAAAAACGCTCTATTCGGCGGAGAAGGTGTATTTTTGGCTTCGCTGACCGGTCCCGGAGTCGTCTATTTACAAAGCTTGCCTTTTTCCCGTCTCGCTGATCGCATTTTCGCTGCAGCCCGTTTTAATCGCGGTGAACATAAAGGAGTTGGAGGCGTCGGTGGCGACCTCCTGGGTGGACTGTTGGGGGGAGATCGAAAATTTTGAGGTTTTAACTCTGATCATTTATATTCCGGATGGAGCATAGAGTGGCACTGGACGAAATTAAAGCACAGCTCTTGGAGCGTTTTCAAAAAAATAATATTTCTGTAATCAATAGTAAACCGATTAATTATGGTTTACAGTTTCATCTCGGTGACAGTAAATGGAAAGGAGTGTTACGGGTATTCGAAAATAAAAAGGGTGAGGTGCGATATGACTATTCCCAGCTCCCCGGTGGTGCTCCTGCACAAAAAGTCATTAA
>CAYNUX010000633.1:0-2142 GCA_964400115.1 uncultured Cytophagia bacterium | reverse complement strand
CCCGGCCCCCAGGACAGTTTCCATGTGTTCCGGCGGTTTGCCGGGATGATGGGGGAGGTCAGGTAGGGGCGCAGGAGGAGACGTCAGGAAAGGTGTGCTGGCCGTCCAAAGTTGGCCCTCGACAGCCGGTCATTATGCAACTAGTCTGTGGTTGAGACATAAGAGCCAGTTTAGATGGCCAAACCGTGGAGATGAATGAGTAGACGCGAGGGGCCTAGCTCAACTGTCGCGAAATGATCAACTGATCAATAGAGAGCACAGTGCCGATATCAGAGGTTCAAGATTTAATGTCGAAAGTGGTCATATTTTGTAATATTTGATGTCGATCTCACTTGTGTTATCGAAGCTTTAATTTGGGGCGGGTTGATGGTCGACATTCGTCAATTTTCTTTTGCAGAGCTCGAATTGATTGGACACCTATGGAAAACGTTTCGCTGATTGATTGGCTGGCTGAGGGGCCACTTTGGGTGTTCGCTATAATCATAGGATTGCTCGTAAGTTTCGATGTCGCAGTCGTTGAGATTACCCGGAGTTATCCAAAAAACGAAACAGCACCTAAACTATTCGGGGTATTTGGGCCAAGAGCCGTTATGGCACTAGCTCACGCTTCATTGCATGCTGGCTCTTTTATTCTGTACATGTGCGCCATTCTTTTACTGCAAACTGTTCCAGTGATTGCATTCGAATTTTTTAACGTGCCGCCAGGTGTCTCGCCGGGATTTTTTCTGCTGTTTACAAGCGTCATATTCGGTTTTGTGTGGTGGACCTATAAAGATAAAATCGCAGAAGATCATTCCGAAAAGGACGATACGAAACCCGAAGACGTTCGATATGATATGCGACTGCTCGTAAATTTTTTCCGAGCAATATTAAGCAAGCTCGGCATTGCGAGATACTTTTCTGGAATTATGGTTGCGGGGACCGTTGCGGTTGATATGCTGGCTGTGAGTGCCATTCTGAAGACTTGGCTGCTACCAATCGACGACAAACCGCCATTGTCGTCATGGACGGGGATTATTATTGTTGATTTACTGATATTTGGTTCATTGATATTCGTTTGTGTTATGGCAATGGTTATACTAGCGCAAGGTGCACACGCTTATCTTTCGAAGGCTAGCACGTTCTTTGCTGCTTTTTTTCGGTTTGTCGAGCCACTCGTTATCTTCTTCATCATGGGGAGTGCGATCAGAGTGTTATCGGGATCGATGGGTTTGGAGCTTCCTAAAACGCCGATCTTTTTAAATACAATTGCTTCGGACTGGTTTTTTGCATTGTCGATGACCTTTTCATTGTTTGTCGCGAACTGGATGGGGCCTCATAGGTTCTATGAACTGGCGCTGAAGCGAAGTGAGCATGACCCGAGCGATCTTCAAGACATACCATTTAAACAAATTTTAAATGATTACAATCTCATAATAGAAATGATAGCTTGGTTCGTTATTGTATTATCACTAATCATATTATCGCTCATACTTGCTTTCTCGACGGGAGAAGATCATAATCATTTGGTGGAAGCGACGGCGTTTTTCGCTGCATCGATCACTCTTATCATCGCAATATTTCTTTATTTACCTTTGGGCGGCACTCAATCGCTCGAAGACCGGTTTCTCAACGGTGAATTCGGTAGTTCGCCGAGTTGGAGTGAGTTCGTCGGGACGGCTGTCGCGCTGGGATCAGTTATTCTCTACATTTACATCAACTTTGACTCGCCGCTAGCGAGTGGTGCTTTGGTAATGTGGTCTGGTTACATTGTATTCACTTGGTTTTTGATTAACCTACGCATCGTTCGATTCGCATCTGCGCGCCAAACAAGCCCAGAAAAAGTCTCATTTGACTCTACCGAGTTTCTTTCGGCGATCGGATTGGCGTCAGCTTTAGTGGCGATGTTAGGAACCTACCTGTCAAGAGAGACCTTTTAAAACTTCGACCCTCCGGCTGGCGCTATTCGTTTGGAATAAAAGATTTTGCTAAGCATTCCATTCGCCGCCTTGAGAAGTCGCGCACTTAGCCGCCAAGTGAGTACATGGCAAAGCGGCAAAACATAAGTGTCCGGAGCCGACGAGGGCGAAGCGCCTTGCCATTGCCGCTTGGTGGAGGCTAAACCAGTCCGGCGCGGAGCGGGTTGATCCGCTTGATTGAGAC
>CAYNUX010000632.1:0-2145 GCA_964400115.1 uncultured Cytophagia bacterium | reverse complement strand
TCTGTTAATTAAGAGTTAAATTTTTATTCTTTTTTACCTCTAGCGATCTCTGCGTTACTCTCTGCGACCTCTGCGTTCTAGTTCTCGAATCCTGAACGTTATAATTTTTTGATTTTTACGTCCCGGTAATGCACCTCATCGCCATGATCCTGGATCAGGATGTGGCCCTGATCGTGCTTGCCGAATTCCGGGTATTTGTCGAATTTGCTGGCCATACGTGCCTTTTCAAACGCTTCACTGCCGCGTTCGTATTCCAGGACCAGGGTTCCGTTGAGCCAGTGTTGCACGGTTTTACCCTGTAAAACGATGCGGCCCTGGTTCCATTCGCCGATGGGTTTGATTGGACGATTATTGGGTTCAAGCACGGCATACAAGCTGGCCAGTTTCCTCAGATCGTTTTCATCTTTGCTCAACGCAGGATGGCCTTTATCGTCGATGATCTGATATTCACAGCCAATGGCCCAGGTTCGGTCTCCTTCTGTGTACTCTTTGACCTGATATTTGATGCCGCCATTGGCGCCGGGGGTCAGTTTGAATTCGAATCGCAGGTCAAAATCTCCAAAGGTTTCAGTAGTGATAATGTCGCCACCGGGTTTGGAATCCTCTTTGCCGCCTTTGCGGGCAATGAGTACGCCGTTTTCGATGGTCCAGCCCTGTTCGGGAAAGGTCTCTTTGCCGACGCTGCGCAGACCGTGTACGGCGTCTCCGTCAAAGAGATAGATCCAATCCTCCCCGGAGGTATTCCCGGACTCTGTTTCCTGCGAGCACGAGATCGCCAGGGCCATGATCAGCAGGACCCAACATGTTTTTTTCATAAGCGCTCCTTTTAATAATTAAATTGTGAACCAAATTGTTATCAACTCTGAATTTTAATAAAAACAAAAAGAATTCTATCCTTCTCTGCGATCCTGTGCTTTCTTTGATAACTCTGCGTTTAAAGCAGATCTCCATCACCATTAGATCTAAAACTTTAACGCAGAGGATGAGAGAGCGCAGAGCTGCGCAGAGAAAAGCGAGAATAAACTTTTTAAACCCAAGATGGGTTCAATGGATGATCATAAATGTCGTTAATCGAGTCTATACTTTTTCAGATACCGGTTTACCGTATTCAAACTGGTTTGCTGCATGATATTGATGGTTTGTTTTTTGCGTTCCTTGTGATTCAGGTTTGCCATCTCTTTGCTGTTCATCCAGGGAAAGTGCAGGGACATGGGTCCTGACAGTCCCATCTCTTTGTGCAGGGCAAAGAACGCATCAAAATCGACCTCGCCCTCGCCGACCGGACAGTTTTCTATCTCGTGCTTTCCATTAGCTGAAATCCATTTGTAATCCTTGATCACCATGGTTTTGATATATGGCGCCAAAAACTTCAATCCTACACGCCACCAGGAGCCATTCTCCAGTTGGGTATGCCGGGTATCGTATTCGCAACCGACCCACTGCGGATCCAGATCCCTGAGCAAGAGCCACAGATCCCACGAGCCGGCGCTGACGCGAGAACTGCCGGCATGGCTCTGATAGGCGCCATGGATCCGGTATTCTTTGTTGATCTGACTCAGGGCCTTGAATCTGGCTTTAAATTCGCCCAGGGCCTGAGCGATATGAGTATCCGGATAGCTCAATCCGCCCATGCGATAGAACGGGATGCCCAGTTGCTGAGCGGTTTTCAGCGTGGTATGGGTCACCGGGTCATCGGGGTCGGTGATGCGCGTGGCGATCATGGTGATATGGATGCCGGCTTGGCGCGCTGCCTCTGCCATGCGCGGCAGATCTTCCTCGACCCGCTCCGGCACCACATGACCGCCGGGACGCGTGGTGAGCTCCAGACCATCGAAGCCGATCTCCGCCACCGTCTCTGCCAGCTCGCGATAATCCGTGATCCACTCGAGTTGCTTGGAAAAGAGGATGAGTTTTTGTCGGGAATGTGTGACAGCACTCACTGCCTTTGTGCCGGCTGCCAGCAGCAGGGCAGAGGATTGCAGGCTTTTTAAAAACATGCGTCGAGAGATCATAGAATTTCCGGAAACGGTTTGCAAATAACAGAATTTATCTATTATAGATATCTCTGCAATGAAAAACAACTTTTTTTGTGGTCATCAAGTGAAATGGTTTTGATCCTATGCTGAACCCTCAATTATATCGATA
>CAYNUX010000631.1:0-2149 GCA_964400115.1 uncultured Cytophagia bacterium | reverse complement strand
CAGTACACGGGTTTTACAATTTTTTCAAAAAAAGTAAAAAAGTGTGATGACCTTTTCCACTTGCCTGCGATACAGGAGTAAATAATCAAATTTAAAACTAAAATCTAAACGCTATTATCATGAAATCTATCACACTTCTTTCGTTGGCAACACTTTTCATTATGGTGACTACTGCTTGCGGGCAGAATTATTACGATGACGATTATACACAAGACAGCTACCCCTCGTACGATGCGCAATTCGTCAGTGATCGCAATGGCAATGATAAGATCATCATGCACGCCATTGTGGATGCTAAAACTGGCATGGTCAGTTCTCAAATGCCTCTGCCGGCTAGCTGGAAAGTAACGCCAAAGGGCATCACAGGGCCGAATGGCATCGAAGCGAAAGACTTCCCCGGAGCTTCCCTGATGAATCGTCAAATTTACTCTATCGATCAGATTATTCAGACAGATATTGCCCAGCTCATGCGCCGCAATAATGCACAACAACTCCGGGTCATCGATCTGCCCGAAGTGGCTCGCTGTGACCAACGCATGATGGCTAATTACTGGTCAGCCATGCCTACGCAAAAAATGCACTGGGTGAAGGGCGTAGAATTTAAAGATGCCGAAGGTAAACTGGGCATACTGGTGGTACACCTGACTTCTATGCGAACCCAATTTGGTGCTACCAACTTTTATTACCTGAGTGCACTGACGGCCAACCCATCGCACTATGAATCTGCTAAAAAGGCTTTTTTGTACGGTATTTCCAATATCAAACAGAACCCGGAACACCTGGCCATGTACAATCGCAATGAACAGCAAAAATCACAGGCTTCTTGGAACAACCACAACGCCCGAATGCGCAGCAATCAAGCGACTTTCAACAGCTTCCAGCAAACGCAATCCACGCTCAGCGACATTGGCGACATTTATCACCAGGGCTACCAAAACCGAAGTGCTATGACTGATCAGGGACAGGCCAATGCAGTGGACGGCATTTGGGGTCGTCAAACAGTGACGAACCCGTATAACAATCAGCAGGTACAAATGGAACATGGCTACAACAATTACTACATCAACAGCGATAACGAGTACATCGGTACAGATGATATGTTCTACGACCCGAATATGGATAATACTGTCAATCACCAGGAATGGCAGCGCATTGAAAATGCAGGTGGAGGTTATTGATAAATCCTGAAAATCGTTTGGAGTACCTCATCAATGAGCGTACTCCATTTTGATTATTCATAGCACAGGACTATATTTGGATGTTCATTCTATTCCATCACTATCCATTTAAGCACAAGTGCTGTGACCGATCAGGAAATATTTGAGGGCATTGCCCGAAAAGACAACAAAACCTTTTTATTCCTTTATCAAAAATATCAGGCAAGCATTCTACGCATGGTGCAAAAAAACAATGGCAATGCAGAGGATGCGCTGGATATTTTTCAGGAAGGCGTGATTGCACTTTGGACCAACATCCAAAAAGGAAAGTTTCAGCTACAGGATAAAGCCCGGATTTCCACTTATCTGTATGCCTTGTGTCGAAACATCTGGATTAGCCGTTTACGCAAAAAGAAAATGACGCACTCCATTGATGAGAATCCGAACCTGGAGATAGCCGATGAAGTGAACGAGATGGAAGAACAGCACGACCGAATTAGCGAACTGGAGCAGCACTTTAGAAAACTGGGGGACGCCTGTCGGCAAATGTTGAAACTGTTTTATTACCAAAAAGCGTCCATGAAAGAGATTGCCGTAGCCATGGAAGTTACCGAAAAAACCGCAAAGAACAACAAATATCGGTGTATGCAGCAACTAAAGTCCATTTATGAATCAGAAAAAGGCAGCTTATGAATGCGGAGTTTATAGAAAAAATCGAAGATTATCTGGATGGAAAAATCAGCCGGGATGAACTCCAACAACTGGCCGATGCCAAAGGTGTAGAAAACCTGGAGCAGGAAATCCAGTGGTTACAGGATAGTCAGATCGCCGTCGAAGCTGCCGGATTGCGGGAGCAGTTGCAAGCCATCTTACCCCAAACGCAAGCGCAAGCGCCCAAGCTACGCCGACTGAAACCGCTGCGTACCCTACTCGCTATTGCGGCGACCTTGCTGCTGTTGGTTATTGCTTATTTCGGGTTTTTGCAGCAAGAT
>CAYNUX010000630.1:0-2153 GCA_964400115.1 uncultured Cytophagia bacterium | reverse complement strand
CGGGTCGATGCGGCGCCAGCCAACATTTCTGCCGTACGATTTTCGATGCGTTTTTGCACGTCCATTTGCTGCTGCACGGCCAGTTGCACATATTTGTCCAGACAGGCTTTTTGCATAAACATACGCCACAACCAATTGGCTTTCATGCGTTCGGCAGCCATTTTTTCACCGGCGGTTTGCACGAGACGATAATAGGATTCGATACCGGCCTTTTGTGGCAGAGGATTATCAGGCTGCTCCTGCAGATTTTCTTCCAATTGGAAAATGGCCCTGGCCATATCGGGAGCGGCCTCGGGACCGAACCAGGTATGACAATACTCGTCCACAACCTGATCACCCGTCATACGGGGAGACCAGAGCAGCCGCTGCCACATCCATTGATTAAAATGATCATGGTGACCACTGGAATGCGTGATATCCCCCACACCATATCGCATGAGATCGTTGAATACCCGATGATAATAGCGCGGCCAGGCAAAAAAGGTCAACCGGTCATAGACCATCGTGAGAAACTGATCAGGCCGGCGTTCATAGATTTCATGACTCCAGTGGGGAGGTTGGTCACCCTTGCGATCTGCCCGGGGGTACATTTGAATATAGCCATGCTGGCTGTATCTCCAGTGAGTGATCTCGCTATAATAGACCAGGTCATGTTGCGGTGGCAGCTGATGCAGGATCTCTTGCGGGTACAGACCATAAGGACCGAATCCCGGATATCGAAATAGATCCATTCGATGGGTCTGCCGGTGACCGGGTTGCCAGGCGGTGGCATCCGATCCCGGGCCAAAGCCCCAGGCCCAGAGCCAGTCCCTGGGTTGTTCCCTGAGATAGTCAAAGATGGCATTGTCATCGGCATTATCGAATTTTTGGTTGGTGAAATAAATGCGTGTCTCCGGATGGTATTTATGAATGATCCCGGCCATTTCCTCAACGGTTTTGATAAACGTCAGTCCATAGGGGTCACACTTTTCGCATTCACAACCGCCTCCGTCTCCACCATGAAACTTGACCAGATCATAGGTAGGACTGGACTGGAACTCTTTTTCGCATTTTTCCAGCATAAATTGTCGGGCTTCCGGCACAGAGAGACAGACATAGCCCAACCTTCCGATCGATTCCCTGGCATGCCACTCGTCCGGGATATCGCGTCCGGATGTATTGGCTCCGAATCTGCCTTGTGTCATCAAGCCAAAAGACTTTATAAACTCGAACATTAAGCCGGGGCGTACATCAAAAATATTTGCGCCTGCCAGGGCATAATCGAGAATGACCCTTTTGGTTTCCTCATGCGTCCAGTCCCGCACACTGGCAAGGCGTTTAGCCACGCCGGACTGGCCATATTGCGTCCCGCGGATTTCAAAGGCAGGCGCAGTGCGAACATGCAAATCATCAGGCAACACGAGTTGTCCATAATGATCAAGACCCTGCCGCAAGAGCTCTCCCACTCCATAGAGACAGCCGCGCTCATCGACACCCGCCACAAGTAAAACAGGCCATGTATTTTCATCAACCATTTTAAGCAAAAAACCCTCAGGGCCCGGAGCCAGAGTTGTCAATTCCGGGATACGATGCGCATTTAAAACATTTGCCAGCGCCGGATGATGATCAGAGATCCCTAACAAAATCAATAGCGCACCATCGTTTTCAACAATCTGATCCCCTGTTGAAATGCTCGCTTTTATCCCGTTTTCCTGCAAACGCGCTCTCAACAACTGAACAATATGGAGTTCGATTTGACTCGCGTGTGTCCCGGGCTGAATATAAACATGAATAGTTTCAAAAGTTTTTGCATAAAGAGCAGGATTGAAGAGTAAAAACATGCTTAGAAAGAAGAATATTTTTTCGATTTTTACCGACCTTAAACATTTTAAGCCAATCATCTCACTCCCTCAGATAAATTGTCTCATGCTTTGAAAATAATATATGATTTCATTTTCAAGCAAATTAAGGTTAACCGTTATGGAATGCAAGGAATAAAAACAAAGCATTTCTTTGGCCAGCTATTAATAATTAGAAAAAAATAATTGCATCAGATAAAACAGCGAATATTTACGCACAATCACTCTTTTTCGGTATTTCTAGCTAAAGTTAATGAAACAAGTCATATGAGCTAATCAAACACCACTAAATTAAATGATTTGCCTAATAAATAG
>CAYNUX010000629.1:0-2158 GCA_964400115.1 uncultured Cytophagia bacterium | reverse complement strand
AACAAAAAAAGCAAGGATTTTGGAATGGGCTCACGGACAACTATATTCGGGTTCATGCAAAAAGTGACCAAAACCTTGCAAATGAAATGCATACCGTTGTATTAAGAGAGATTGACAGACAAACCATGATCGGAACTCTTTAATGAAACGCGTTTATATAGAAACCTATGGCTGTCAAATGAATGAATATGACAGTGAAATTGTAAAAACAATTCTCCAACAGTCGGGTTATCAATTCACAGAGTCCCCCGACAATGCAGACATTCTCTTAATGAATACTTGCTCTGTTCGAGAAAATGCAAATCGAAAAATTGTTGCACGCGTACATGAATTTCGACATGCATTTCGGGATAGTGATAAGCAGATTGGTGTCCTGGGCTGTATGGTTACCACTCTCGGTGAAGACTTGTTAGACCTGCCTATCAATTTCATGGCCGGTCCCGATAGTTACAAGCATTTACCAGGGTTGATCGAAAAGGCAAGAAATGAAAAAATCATTCACAAAAAATTATCACGCACAGAAACATATGCAGATATTTATCCGACACGCGTTCAGGGTATCAACGCCTGGATCGCTGTTATGCGGGGTTGCAATAACTTTTGCTCATTCTGTGTGGTTCCCTATGCACGGGGCAGAGAACAAAGCCGCACCATACCCGATATCGTTGCAGAAACTAAACGGCTCGTAAAAGAGGGATTTATTCAGGTCACCTTGCTCGGGCAAAATGTCAATTCCTATGATGATCAAGGCAAAAATTTCGCCGATTTGTTGCAGGCGGTGAGTCAGGTACGGGGTCTGGAAAGAATCCGTTTTACATCGCCCCATCCCAAGGATTTTCCCCTGGAATTGATAGAGGTGATTGCAGAAAATCCGAAAATCTGTGACCATATTCACTTGCCGCTGCAAGCCGGAAACGACCGGATCCTGCGTTTGATGCGTCGCACCTATACGCAGGAACAATATATCACACTCGTGGACAAAATCCGTTCAAAAATACCAAACGTCGTACTCACCACGGATATCATTGTCGGCTTTCCCACAGAAACCTGGGAAGAGTATTTACAAACAAAAACCGTGGTCAGTAAAGTAGGCTTTGACTCGGCCTTTATCTTTAAATATTCAGAACGCAAAGGCACACTGGCAGCAAAAAAGTACCCCGACGATGTTCCTGAAGAAGAAAAGACCAGACGTATCGTTCGCTTGAATGATATCCAAAAAAAGATTTCCTTAAAGAAAAATATGGCTCATGTTAATGATATTCAAACCATTATCATCGAACAACTGGGAACCAAAAAGTCTCCCAATGACTGTCAGGGGCGAAATCAGGGTAACAAGCTGGTTATTCTGCCAACAAACCGCTTAAAAGTCGGTGATGTTGTGAAAGTTAAAATTACCGACGCCACTGCACATGTACTCAAAGCCACACCTGCAGACTGACTCTGTAAAGACCGACATAAGCGTTTTGAGCGTTTTAGGGAATAAAGTGCTTTTTCGTCTTGTTACAAAAACTGAAAAAATACTGAATTAATAACGAAAGCACCGATAATGACATGCCATTATAAGATCCTCTTAATCATATTCTTTCTTTCATACTCTGTATCTGGCCAGAACATAAGGGGAGAAATTAACGGAGCTATCGTCGACAAGGTAACCAACGAACCGCTCGTGGGAGCAAATATCGTCATCGTCGGAACGCAACTCGGTGCCGCTTCAAATCAGGACGGCAAATTCGTCATTGAAAGTGTTCCTCCGGGAACGTTTAGCGTTCGAGCACAGGTGATAGGCTATGAATCACAAATCATTTCTGATGTGGTTGTAAGCCCGGTAAAACCCGCCCATCTCAAATTTGAATTGACTAGCACTGTGTTGCAATTTGATGAGCTGACCGTAAAGTCAGACTATTTTATCAACAATAGCGACAAACCGATCTCGACACAATTCCAAAGCAATGAAGAAATTCGTCGCCTGCCAGGAGGTCTGGAAGATGTGGTGAGGGCGATCTCGATTTTACCCGGTGTGGCTCAAGTACAGCCCGGTCGAAATGACCTTATTGTGAGAGGAGGCGCACCTTCGGAAAATCTCTATGTCGTCGATGGGCTGCAGGTTCCCAACATCAACCATTTTGGCACTCAGGGCGCCAGTGGCGGTCCCCAGAGT
>CAYNUX010000628.1:0-2162 GCA_964400115.1 uncultured Cytophagia bacterium | reverse complement strand
GATCTGGATGAAGCCTACAAGCTGGGGCAAAATTGTGTCATTATTGCATTGGAACAAGGATCCGGTTACATGTCTACGATCTTGCGCAGACCCGGATTGATATATAATGTGGACTATACGCATGTTTCTTTGGATCTCGTTGCCAATTCTGAACGCGAATTTCCGAGATCCTGGATCTCTCCTAGTCGTATCGATGTCACAGATGATTTTTACCGATATGCTCGTCCGCTCATAGGTGAAGACTGGCCCAGTGTACCCATGATAAATGGTCTGCAGCGGTTTTCCCACCTTGAAACCATTATGGCGGAAAAAAAATTGCCCGACTATCTTCCACAAGCCTGGCGATAAGATGCAACAAAATAGTTCTATCGAGCTCAATGTTCATCGCTGGAATATCTTTTTGGATGTTTTTTGTTAATGAATTTGTGCTTTAAAAGACATGGAATAAAATAATCATTGTCTTTATAGTTTCAGATTTACTCTTTACAGGGGAGTCATACTATGCAATTTGATCGACGACTTTTTCTCAAATCCATGGCCGGAATTATCGGTTCTTCTTTTATCCCCCGTCATCTCTATGCCCAAAAAGAGACAGACCTGGTTGATCGAGTCACTCTGGGAAAATCAGGGCTAAACGTATCCCGATTGGCATTGGGAACCGGTACGCACGGTTGGAAGAATCGCTCAGATCAAACCAGATTGGGATCAAAAGCTTTTAACGACCTCGCTGCTTTTGCCTATGATCATGGTATTACATTTTTAGATGTGGCTGATATATATGGATCACATCATAATTTGAAGAAACTGTGGAATGTCATTCCACGAGATAAATTTTCGATCATGTCCAAGGTATGGACTCAGCCCAATAACTGGATGAAGATCAAAGATGCCAATACAGCCCTGGATCGCTTTCGTAAGGAAATGAATGTTGATATGATCGATCTTGTGCTCATGCATAGCCAGGTGGATCCGGAATGGGACAAGAAATATGAACCCTGGCTGGAGCAGCTCTCAAAAGCCAAGGAAAAGGGGGCAATCCGGGCGCATGGTGTCTCCTGTCATTCTCTTGCGGCTTTGCAACGGGCTGCAGAATTGCCATGGGTAGATGTTGTTCTCGCTCGGATTAATCATAATGGCGACCGAATGGACGGAGATCCGTCGGTGATTATGCCTCTTCTTGCCAGGATGCATGCACAGGGCAAGGGAGTGATTGGTATGAAAATATATGGATGCGGCAATTTGGTAGAGGATGAACAACGTGAAAAGAGTCTGCGATATGTTTTGGGGAGCGGTAATGTCGATGCCATGACGATCGGTTTTGTAGAGCCAAATCAAATCGTGGATACGATAAAGCGGGTAAACAAAATATTGAGTTAACTACCGGAATTCAGACTTGTTTTTATTTGGCATAAACAATTTTTTGAATCTGGGTTTCATTGCCGGTATGCAACTGGACGATATAAACGCCCGAAGCAACAGCTGAGCCATTTATGTCATTGCCCATCCACTCTGTCTGATGATTTCCCATAGAGAGCTCTTCGTCCAATAACTCGATAACCATTTCCCCTTTTAGGTTTAAAATTCTCAAACTCACATGACAGTCTTTATTCAGGTCGAAATTGATCTGCGTCAAGCTATTAAAGGGGTTAGGAAACGGCGGATAGAGCTCAAATTCCTGAGGTTTGGATTGTTCCAAAAAGACTGTTTTGGAAAGATTCTCATTTCCATCAAAATCGATTTGGCGAAGCCGGTACCAGAGATCCTGGCCTTGCGGGGGGGTATCATAGAATTCATATTGAGCAAGTGTCGTTCGTGTGCCACTGCCTGCGACAAAACCCATATCCTGCCAATAGATATTATCTGTACTGCGCTGAATATAAAAGCCAAAATTATTCAGCTCACTCATTGTCTCCCATTGCAGATGAATTTTGCCATCCGGCAGCGCGGCGGCATAGAATGAAGCCAATTCTATGGGTACAGTACGACTGTTCGAAACCATAGATGTGGTACCCATGCTATTCGTCACGGTTGCGATGACACTGGATGTATCTGCGGGCACGTCGATAATAAAGAATCCCATACTGTCAGCCTGTCCCTCTTGGAGAAAAGAGATCAGTGCATTTTCTGTGCCTGCAAAAATCTCTACCCAACCATAAGGCATA
>CAYNUX010000627.1:0-2174 GCA_964400115.1 uncultured Cytophagia bacterium | reverse complement strand
GTCAAACAGAATCAGCAAAATGAGTGTATCATTGTCTTAATTTTTGCCGTGACACTGTACACAAACAGGATCACCGCCTCTGCCAGCATGGCAACTCAAACAGGATTCCAAATCTGCCATAGCTGCCCGGGCATGGCTGCCTCCGCTGGAGCGATTGGACCAACCCACACGATTATGAGAGCGTGGATAGACAAGTTCCTGGCGGTGACAATCTATACAAAACGATTGATCCTGATGACAAGTTGTACAGTTGTCTTTATTGCCCTGAGCTTTAAGGGCATGGTTGAATTTAAAGTTGAGCGGATGTACCTGGCGATCCAGATTATCGCTGTCATGACAGTTCAGACACGATTGCTCACTGTGACACATCTGACACTCTTTTTCACGTACCTGACTTTCGATACCGTGCAGATTTTGCCAATCGACAGTATGGGTGGCTGGCACCAGATTTTCAGAGGGGAGATGACAGTCGACACAATAATCCGGCTTTTCCAGTTCTGCATGGCATGGCGTACATGTGATCATGCCCGGCAGATGCATGGGAGCCACAGTCTCGCTTTCGGCCACTCTGCCATGACAAGCACTGCATTCGATTTCCTCTGCTAGGTGCTGTTCGTGTGAAAAGTAACCGATATAATTTTCAATTCGAGGGATTGGCTCATACTCTTCGGGTTTTTCATGACAGAGAGTACAAGGTCCGTCCTCGTCATGACAATTAAAACAGGTCTCCATGGGGACCAATAAATCATCTTTTGGCGAGTCAGACTCGGAGACACTCATGTGACAATCAGTGCAGCCCATGCCCACATCCTCGATGTGCATTTTGTGGGAAAACATCAGATCAACATCTTGAGACATGGCCAAAGCCGTAAACAGGATGGCCGCAACGGGTATCGCTAATAGTCGCAAAATTCTAGTCATGCTTTGCATCCTCTTTTACCACCGGTAGGAGAGATGGTTTAAAAATCTTGAATCTTGTTCTTTGAATCGATTTTGTAACCACTGATATTCAGCATCTATAGACCAGCGTTTGCCAGGAGAGTAACTCAGTCTCACTGCATTGGCCAGTTGATTGTCGTATTCATAGATCTCAACGGCTCTGTATTTTGAATAGTCGACGTATAGGGAGAGCATGAGATCATGGATAATATCGACGCCGTAATCAAACATTACACCAACCTGATCTCCGGCATAGCCGGATTCATAAATAAATCCCAGACTTCCATTGCCTGAGGTAACGTCCACGAGTAATCTTTGGGCCGAATCGTCTTCGAATGCCAGTTGTTGAAATTGACCGCTCAGATTATATCCGGGGATTATTTCATAGCTAGCACCCAATTTAAGCAGATTTACCTGCTCGATCTGGAAAATAGTAAAATAGGAATCTGCATAAATCTGTGGGTATTGAGACTTGTATCCGGCGAAAATACTCAGCCGGTCAGAAGTTTTGTGGCGAGCAAATGCGTAAAGTCTATGCAAGCGTTCATTTTGAGTATCATAATGTGCTTGCAGGTTTAGGGTTAAATATTTTACAGAATGGTTGTATGCATTCAAGCCAACGATTTGCCATAGGGTTTGGTCATCCTGAGTCTTGTGCAGAAACAAACCTTCCAGTTTTGTCGCATTCAGGCCTTTAAAATCGATCATACCGCCGAGAATGAGTCGACCTGAGGGGTTGCTTTCATCGAGCCTGTTCAGATAATCGGTTTCATTGCCTGCATAGGCATGTACACCAAAGTCAGCAACCGGGATTTTAATATAAGCTCCGTCCAGTGAGCCCAAAACCGTTCCAGGATGCAAAAATTGACGCCCAAGGCGAATTTCAGAGCCATTATTCAATAAATCTTTAAACTGAAGATATAGAGAATAAGCCCGAAAGCGATTTTCGGCATCTCCACTGCTCAGCTCTGATAGCATTCTCATCGAACCGCGCAGGGCTATGCGCTGTTGGTCGGATGCTGCAGAGAAATAGAGTGTCTGATACATTCGAGTGTGTGTATCGTTACGCTCAAAACTATACAGTGAATTGCGAACCCCGCCGTGAAATGTGAAACCTTGTGCAAATGTTAGGGAGGTCATTCCCAGGACAGCAAAAAGTGTGATTAATTTTTTCTTCATACCGTCACTCTTTTTAGGGTAATAGCTGGTGATGTTTATTACGGTGGGTGCAATAT
>CAYNUX010000626.1:0-2177 GCA_964400115.1 uncultured Cytophagia bacterium | reverse complement strand
AACGCTTTACATGGGTAGGAAACAATTCAATAATTACATAGACGGCATCCAATGCATTTTGCACTTGATCTACATGTAAAAATGCCTGGGCCGCTTTGAGCTGAGCATCAGGTATCAGGGTACTGTTGGGCTTGAATAAACGTATCCGTTCAAAATCAAGGGCAGCTCTCTCATATGCTTTTGTATCACTCAAAAGTCGGGCCTTGTGATAAAGTGCCTGGTCTATGAGGGCGGTTTGTGGATAATGAAGTAAAAGCTTGCGAAATGTATCCAGGGCTTCTTTAAATTTTTCAGCGTTTTTATAATTTTGCGCTGCACGGAACATAGCTTCGGGTGCTCGCGGACTATTGGGATAGGTTTCAAAATATCGCCAATATTGCACTGCGGCCAGGTCGTACATCCCGCGATTTTCCAATTGCTGAGCAAACTGAAAGTCCTGATCTTCTTGACCCGTAATATCACTCGTCTCCTGTGCATGAATCGAGCCAAAAAGAACAAAAACGATTACGGCACAGTATTTATAAAATTTCAAGTTTCGCATAAGGCATTACCAATCTTCTTTTTCCTGCTGTATCAAATTTTATAACCAATTTGGATGTTGGAGCGGAGGGTTCGATTTTGAGAATTGTTCCTTTTCCAAAAGTATGATGAGAGACGCGCATACCGATTCTGAATTCAACATTTTCCTGAGATTCATTCTCATAATCCGGCATATCAAACGCTTCATCATATCGTGGACCTGTGTCATAAGACGACCGCCGCGAAACGGGTCGCCGTTTTTGTTCCCAATTGACGAATTCGGCATCCAATTCTTTGATAAAACGCGAAACCACACTTTGTAATCGTTCTCCATATCGCCTGCGGTTTCGGGCCCACGTAAGGTAGAGTTTTTGCTTTGCGCGAGTAGCACCGACATAAAAAAGCCTGCGTTCTTCCTCTAGCGCAGCAGGATCACCAATACTCCGTGAAAGAGGAAAGAGTCCTTCTTCGAGTCCGGCAATGAAAACGACAGAGAATTCCAATCCCTTGGCTGCGTGAAGCGTCATCAAGGTTACGGCATTGGCTCGATCATCCCAGTTGTCGATATCTGTGGTGAGTGAAACGTGTTGTAAATAATCGGCCAGAGTCACTTTACCGCCAAACTGGTTTGAAAATTCCGAAATGGCGAGCAAGAGTTCGCGCACGTTATCTACACGCGCCATCGAGTCTATTGTTCCTTCTTGTTTTAAATCTCGCAGCAATCCAAGTTCATCGACAAGCGAAGCAGCTATTTCAGAGGGCGATAATTCGCCTCGCAGATCTCTATATTTGCACATGATATGGTAAAACTTTAAAAGGCTTTCCACACTCTTGGCACTCACACCGGGTATGTGGGTAACATTTGAAACAGCTTCCAGGATTGAACAATTATTTTTTTGAGCAAAGGCTTCGATTTTCCCCAACGTCACCTGACCCACTCCTCTTGCAGGTGTATTGATAATTCGGGCCATACTGATGACATCCGATGGATTAATCAGTAAACGCAAATAGGAAAGTACATCTTTGATCTCTTTGCGTTCATAAAATTTTATTCCACCAACAATAATATAGGGAATTCCCTCGACCCGGAGTGATTCTTCGAGGACGCGGGATTGGGCATTGGTTCGATAGAGCAGAGCAAAATCCTTGAAATTGCGATCACCATTTTTGAGTTCCATACCCAGTCGATTGACGATCATTCTGGCTTCATGAAGATCATCATCGATTTCCAGTAAAGCAACCTTATCACCTGATAATTGAGTGGTCCACAACTCTTTTTGATGGCGCTGACGATTGTTTTTTATGACCGAATGAGCAGCGGATAGGATATTCTGAGTAGATCGATAATTTTGTTCCAATCTGAATTTTGCACAATCAGGGTAATCTTTTTCAAAATCAAGAATATTCCGAATATCAGCACCACGCCAACGATAAATCGACTGATCGTCGTCTCCGACCACACAGATATTCTTTTTTTTAGCAGCCAGATACCGTAAAGCCAGATATTGGGCCCGATTGGTATCCTGGTATTCATCGACCAGGATATAGCTAAATCGATCCTGATAGTACTCTTTTACTTGTGGAAAGCGTTCGAACAGCTCGATGGGTTTGACCAGCAAATCATCAAAGTCCATGGCATTCAGAGCATACAACTGACG
>CAYNUX010000625.1:0-2185 GCA_964400115.1 uncultured Cytophagia bacterium | reverse complement strand
AGTGGTCATGTAACTCCAAATGAAAGTTCGGGATTGTCCGGGAAAGCGGAACGTTGGGAAAAGGCGATTGTTATCCACACGATACGATTCGACACCGGTAGCGAGTGAGCGCATATCTGCTTTAACCCGACTCACCTTGGCGCGCGTTTGTGCTTCGAGGAAGTTCGGCACTGCGATGGCCGCAAGAATGGCAATGATCGCGACGACGATCAGAAGCTCAATGAGCGTGAAGCCCTGTAAATTTTTGAGAGACTTGAATTTCATTACTTATTCTTCCTTTAAGATTTGAATAAGTAAATCTGCTACAAATGCCTTCAGTTAGACAATGCCTTTTTTTATCGAGACAGGGGTGACCATTTCTGATTTCAAATCGTTTGAAATCAGTTATTGATGAGTACGTTTCTTCATTATCCAGTAAAAGTTTTTAGCATTTTCGTACAAAAAAAAGATGAAAGGTTTAGATATGATCATTGGAAAATGATAGAGGGGTGACTTTCTTTGCTTTACCATCCCTCAGTCATGCCGTGACCTTTCTGTAAGCATTGATGGCAAACGAAGGGTTACTCAGAAAAAAATGTTCTTCAAAAAAAAGAAACTCACGGAATCTGATTTTCAGGCGGTCAAAGATTCGGCCTCCAAGCGTCCCATAGAAATTCACTCTGTGAATCCAATTAATGCGGCTACGGGTAGCCCCGCGGAAGGGAAGCCAGACTATTATCGAATCGCTTTTTCGGTAACCGATCCCCCCGGCCCTTATTCTCTTCAGTTTCTGGAAGCCTTACCCGAATTTTCTCCGGCCATCGAAAAGCTCGAACCTCTGGGAAAAGCGACCTACTATGAAAGCCGCGATGAAGCGCGCGTTCGAGTGATTGAGACAGAAGAGGGCGATCTCATTCTGCCTCGTTAGAGCCTGATTCAAATTCTCAAAAACGTTTTCGAACAATATTTCACAACCAGCTGCAAATGTCTGACTGACTCTGTCAGTTCATCGTTGCCACCTCGACCCCCCGGGCCTTTGCTGACCTCGGAACTTAGAAACGAGGTTACGATGAAGATTTTATTCGTGGGGGATATATACGGGCGTCCGGGGCGCCAGGCGCTAAAGAAAGCGCTACCGAAACTTAAGGCGACTCATGAGCCTGATATGGTGATCGTGAACGGCGAGAACTCTGCCGGGGGAAAAGGAATCACTCAGAAAATCGTCGATGAATTTTTTCGTCTGGGTGTCGACGTCATTACCGGAGGTAACCACAGCCTCTATCAAAAGGGCTGCGATGAATTGCATGATGATGAAACGAATCTGCTGAGACCGATCAACTTTCCGCCCGGAACGCCTGGCCATGGCACAGCACTCTATCACTCAGACGCTGGTTTTCCTGTCGGTGTGATCAATGTTTGTGGCCGGACTTTTATGCAGCATTTCGACGATCCTTTTCGAGCCGTCGAAAACGCGCTGGAGGAATTGGATCAATCCACGAAAATCATCTTCGTTGATTTTCACGCGGAAACCACCAGCGAAAAGGTGGCGATGGGTTGGTATCTGGAGGGTCGTGTGACGGCAGTGGTCGGCACACACACTCATATCCCAACGGCGGACGAAACGATTTTGCCCGGCGGCACGGCCTATATCACCGATGCTGGAATGACAGGCCCATACCATTCTGTCATCGGCGCGAACAAAGAAAACGTGATTCAGGCCATGACCACGCTGCGGCATCGCCGTTTCGATGTGGCCGAAGCAATGGACGTTCGTCTGTGTGGAGCGCTGATCGAACTTGATCCTCTTTCTGGTCAAGCCACAGGTATAACCCGTATCATGCATCATCTTGGTGACCTGACGGGATAAGAAACGGTGAACAAACCACAAGACACTGGAGGACCGGCAACGGGTGCGAGCCTGCGCCAGAAAACCATTCGAGGGTTGAAGTTTGCCACCCTTGGCTCCTTTGGAAAGACTGCTGTCGATATTGCCATCAACCTGATTCTGATTCGGGTGCTGGCGCCCGAAATGTTCGGCATCTTTGCGGTTGCCCAAGCGCTGACCGGATTCATGAGCTGTTTTTCCGATTTTGCGGGGCTCAAATTTCTCGTTCGTTTCAAAGAGAAATCTGAAGAAACTCTTCGTCGAGCTGTTTCCAGTGTCTTCTGGTTCGAGTTGATGATGGGTCTGACGGTCGCTGCCCTC
>CAYNUX010000624.1:0-2196 GCA_964400115.1 uncultured Cytophagia bacterium | reverse complement strand
CACCTCGGTAGCCTGCACATAAAAATAGGCGTGGCTCTGCAATTCTTTATACCCCGGCCCGAACACATAGCCTGTAAATATGATCCGGTCGTCTTTTGTTTTTTTCAGTTGAGCGATATAATCGCTGCTATAGGGGGCGTCACCGACCATCACCAGTTTTTTGTCGGTTTTGACATGTTCAAAAGCATTGACCACGCGATGCGCATTGTTTTCCGGTTCCATTCGGCTGACATATAGAATATACTCTTGTGGCTTTAATTGGTATTGATCCAGGATCTCTCTGGTCGTCACTTTATTTTCGGGAGCTCCATAGGGGATAAAGACCGATTTTTTTTTGAACCGTTTCTGATAATAACGTTCCACTTCGCGGGCGTCGGTGACGATGCCCGACGGAATAAATGTCGCAAGCCATTCTGAAACTTTATAAAATAATTTGCCAAATGTATTCCACTTTTGCCGTTGCCATTCAAGACCATCCACATTGAGGAGGGTCGGCTTGCCCATCATTCGGGGGAAAAGACAGAAAAATGCATTGGCGCTGTTGCAAATAAAGAGCACATCAAAAGGGGTGAAAAAACTGGCCATGGTAGAAATCCAGGTATGCACCACGGTATCCAGGTATTTATGGCTGATTGTCGGCAAAACTTTGATACGCACACCCTTGTAATAAGGTTCTTTATAGTCGATAATATTGGACCGGCCAAAAACTGTTACCTCGTGGCCCCGTTCCGCCAATCTGGGAGCCAGCTCTTCGGCAAAGGTCTCGAATCCTCCATAATTTGCGGGTATCCCCCTGATTCCCATCACTGCAATCTTCATCGCGTCGTCCGTTTGATACGTAGTATAGAAATAAATTCTAAAACCAGATTTCTGTGTAAAACCATCAGCATGCCTGTATAACTCGCAACAGCAACAAGCCCGCCCACAATAAATACTGTCAAAGGCGGAAAATGCAAACGAGTATTTGCCAGCCATTTAATCGCCAGTGTAAATAAAGTCATCCCCGATACGGCGAGCAATGCGGGATAGAGTGCTTTGACAAACTCTGCCCCCGACACATTGATCTGTCGATTGGTGATGGTCTGGATAATGGGAAAAGTGAATAAATACAAAATACTAAAGGCGAGGGCTACACCTTTTAGCCCCCAATGCGTACCGGCATAGACAAAAATCAAAAGAGGTAAAAAATAGACAAGGTTCCATTTCAACTCGATATCGGGACGTCCTCTGGCCATGAGCACAGAGCCTTTGATGGTTCCCACGGATTTTAACATTCCCATAGGCACAAGGATGACCAGCGGCCATTCCATGGGCAGCCATTCTCTGCCCAAAAGGACCACAATGAATTCATGACTAAATAGCCCAAGGCCGACCAATATGGGGAAAGTGATGAGAGAAATGTAGGTAATCGACCTGAGATATGCTCGTTTGAACAGCATCAGGTCATCTTGAAGAGCAGAAAATGCCGGGAACGCCACCTTGGATACAATCGCAGACAAACGGGTGACGGGAAGTTTAATAAGATTGAGTGCCCAATTATAATAACCCAGCATTGTAGCACCCAATATTTTGCCAATAATGGCAACATCGGTATTGGTGGTGACATAGAGTGCCAGATCATTTCCCAGCACATGAGCGCTGAACCTCAACAAAAACCTGAATTCACGCCAGGAAAAATGTGCTTTGGGATGCCAATCGACAGTTAGCCAGAGCAGCAATACGGTGATGAAATCACGAACCAGAACCAGGGCCACAAGACTCCAGACACCGCCATCGAGAAATGCCAAAACAATAGAGACGATTGCGCTGGCCAATACAGAGACAATTTCAATAATGGCGAGTTTTTTAAATGCCATCTCTTTGGTGAGTAAAGCTTTTTGGACGATTCCGAATGCCCCGATAATAAATCCTAACGCCTGCACCGGGATGACCCAACGTAAAGCAGCCTGATCGAAAAAAAAAGCCAATGGAAACGCAGCAACAAAAAAGAGCAAAAACAGAGAAATCGCAAAAACCAGCCCTCCCCAGAACACTGAATCGAGCTGTACAGAGCGCAACTCTTTTTGTTGAATCAGAGAGGTTCCCAGGCCTTTATCATTCACCATGCCAATGGCGACGGTAACAAGAGCAGCCATACCAATAATGCCAAATTCCCTGGCCGACAGCAGGTTGGCCAAAATAATGGACACCACAAGC
>CAYNUX010000623.1:0-2216 GCA_964400115.1 uncultured Cytophagia bacterium | reverse complement strand
CCGGACTCACGCCTACGTCCACAGAGCGGGCCACCAGATAATGGACCATAATTCTCATCATCTGGACAACCAGAGAAATACCAAACAGTCTGATCAACAATCCCTTGTCATGGCGAAAAATGTGAATACCATAATAAATATCCTTGAGACGAGCCTGAATACGCTTAGGGACCAGTGTTCTGAAAAAACGTGCAAAAAGAAAAGCTGCCTTTTCATTAAAAAGAACATACAAGCCGATCAGCCAGCCGATCAATATAATGCTCAGGGTGATAAGAGCAGAATAGGACTCGAGCTGTTGGCTCCAGATCAAGGTTACGATAATCGCCAGAGTCGTCAATGAAAAAAATCCGATAAAGCGATCGAAAAAAACCGTAGAAAAAGCTCCGGTGGTATCACCGGAGCTTTTATGAATGTCATATATTCGTAACACATCCCCACCGACATAACCGATAAGGAAATTATTGAAAAAAAGCCCGACATGATAAGTTCCCAAAACATGCCACCAGGACAGTTTGATATCCCTGGATGATAGCAAGAGATACCATTGCAAAGTTCCGATAACATTCGAAAACCCGAATACCATCAGGCTCAATATAAACCAGCTCCACTTGAGATCCAGGAAATGGGTGATCACATTGTCCAGCCCGATTCTGGCAAACAAAAAGATAATCAAACCGCCACTGATAAACAATTTCAAAAGTGAAAAAAGCCTGGGCTTGAGCGTTTCAATTCTTGTCCTGATTTTTCCAGGCATATCAGCGCGCTTCTAAAGTTCCTTGGGTGGTGGTATCCGTTTGTTGTTCTGCAGCCAGTAAACGTTGTTGCTGCTCCAACCGCCGTTTAGCTTCGTTGTCATTCGGGTTCTTGGCCACCCACTCTTCGAGCATCCGGACTGCTTCGGCATGCCGGCTCGCTCCGCTCAAGAGTTGTATGAGTGCCAAATTCACATAGGCGTTATCAGGATACATCTCTTTGAGTGTACGCAACCGCGCCTCATATCGGTCGGTTCGGCCTGCAACCTGATACATTTGACCGATGCTCAATGCCAGACGAATATCAGGAATGGGGATCACCTTTTCTGGCAAAACCTCTTCCATTTTATCCAAAACATCGACCATTTGTTCATGTTCTTCTTGCATCCAGTGCTCACGTGACAAACGCAAAAAGGCAGCCCGATAGTTTTGTAACAAGCCAATGACATTATCAGGCAAATGAACCTCGGGATCATCCAGGTTACGATATTTAAATACCTCATACAGGTTTTTGCTTAAAATATCGGCATTGATCTTGGTCGCTTCATAGGGCACCAGTTTGAACGCAAGTCCGTCCATTCGCAGATATTGATCCATATTCAGTTTATTCTCATTGGATACCGTCACTGCAAAATAAATTGGATCTTGCCAGCGATTGGCATAGATGATATTCAGGATCATATAATCCTGAACCCGAATAGCCTGACCAAAAATCGTGGGCTCTACCTTTAGGGAAACCTGATCCAGAATGTTTTGACTCGTGGTATCACCATACTCTTCCCTGAACTCATCGACAAAGGTGTCCTGAGACTCTTCCGGAACAGGGATTTTAATATTCTGAGTCTGCCATTGCATCGGCTCCAAGCCCTCGATCTGTTGCTGTGTCAAACTGATGGGAACATTCATGCCCGGTTCTTTGAGCTGCTGGATATACCAGGGCGTATTCAGTAAAGAGAGATTGACAACCCGTACGTCTTTGCGGATTCCATAGACCTCTTGCAAGAACCAAAGCGGAAAGGTATCATTATCCCCGTTGGTAAAAAGGATGGCATTTGGTTTACAAGTCTGCAATATGTTATACGAGTAATCGTACGCCACGTAATTGCCGGTTCTGTCATGGCTGTCATAATTAAAGGCAACGAGATTGACAGGAGAAATCAGAAATAAAAATCCGATCAAACCGGCCAATGCAGCCTTTCGCGCTGGCGGGGATTTTACAGCCTCCTGAATCCACTCTGCCAGCGCAGTAAGAGACATCCCGATCCATATGGCAAAGGCGAAAAATGACCCAACAAAGACATAATCCCTTTCTCTGGGCTGCGGATCCTCCTGATTGAGATAGATGATGATGGCCACACCGGTCAAAATGAAAATACCCGTTATACTCAATGCATGCCGCCAGTGTCTGTAAAAATGATGAATCATGCCAATGAGCCCCAGGAGAAAAGGCAAAAAGTAGAGACC
>CAYNUX010000622.1:0-2223 GCA_964400115.1 uncultured Cytophagia bacterium | reverse complement strand
CCTTTGTATCGGTGAGAAATTCTGTACGATATCCTATCAAGCCCCTGGAAGGGATAGTGAATTCTATTCTCACGCGGCCAGTGCCATGATTGACCAGATTAATCATTCTTCCTTTGCGCCGGGAAATTTTTTCCGTGACAATCCCCACAAAATTTTCATCACAATCCACAAACAGATGTTCGATGGGCTCCAAAACTTTGTTGGCCTCCTGTTTCATGATCACCTGAGGGCGGCCGACTGTAAATTCAAATCCTTCTCTGCGCATCGTCTCGATGAGAATTGCCATCTGAAATTCACCACGTCCTTTGACGATAAATTGATCTTTGACATCTGATCGTTCAAGGCGAATGGCCACATTTCTCAGGGTTTCTTTGACCAATCGTTCATAGATTTTGGTCGCCTGGACAATTTTTCCGTCCTGACCAGCAAAAGGCGATGTATTGATCGTAAAGGTCATGGCAATCGTGGGTTCGTCCACAACAATTCGGGTCAAAGCCTTGGGATCGGAACGGTGACAAATCGTATCTCCTATTTCCACCTTATCGATGCCGGCCATAATAACGATCTCGCCAGCGTTGGCCAGGTCCGCATTTTTCAGTTCAATCCCTGAATAAACCTGCAATTTTGCGACCCTGAGGGGCCAAACTTTACCCTCGCGGCCTACGCATACCAATTCATCCTGTAATTTTACAGATCCATTGTGCACCTTGCCAATAGCGAGACGACCGAGGTAATCGGAATACCCGAGATCCGAGACCAGCATTTGAAACGGTGCGTTGGGATCATAAGCCGGGGGTGGAATTTCGTCAATAATGGTTTCAAACAGAGGTTGCAAAGATTCGCCTTGTTCATCGAGACTCTTTTGGATAATGCCGTCTCTTCCTATGGCATAAAACACGGGAAATTCAATTTGCTCATCAGTTGCATCTAGATCGATAAAGAGGTCATAGATCTCGTCCAAAACCTGTTGAGGGCGTGCATCCTTGCGATCGATTTTATTGATCACAACGATGATGCGCTTGTTTGCGTCTAAAGCTTTTTTTAACACAAAACGTGTTTGAGGTAAAGGCCCTTCAGCAGCATCGACCAATAACACGGCGCCGTCCACCATGATCAACGCGCGTTCAACTTCTCCACCAAAATCAGAGTGTCCTGGAGTATCGAGTATATTGATTTTCACATCATGCCAGTGGACTGAACAATTTTTTGCGGCGATGGTAATTCCGCGTTCTCGTTCCAGATCCATACTATCCATAACCCGTTCCGAGATGATCTGATTATCTCGCCACAATCCACTCTGACGGAACAACCCATCAACAAGTGTCGTCTTGCCGTGATCCACATGAGCGATAATGGCAATATTTCGAATATTCGAATTGCATAAAGACTGTTTCATTCATTTTCCATTTTAAATGTTAAACTCAAATTCGGTTCACAAACGACCCGACGAGACATAATATAGACCGTATATCCTGGTTTATTTTTCATTGTTTCCCATCTCTTCCAGCGCATCTCTTACAAGTGTTTGCCATTGATCATATCCCTTTGCATTTACATGCATTCCGTCGGCCGTTAAGGTTGAATCGAGTTTACCTGCACGGTCAGCAACAGGACTATAAAAATCGATAGTTGTATATCCGTTTTCTACACAAAGAGATTCTATCCAGCGATTCAGTGCTTGCACCTCGTCCAGGGGATGTGTTTCCAGCAGATGGTCTTTGCCAGGAATATAGTCATTGACCGGAGAGACAGCGCCCAAGGCAACCTTGATTCCCTTTGAATCAGCAATACGGCTCAAACGCAGCAAATTGCTTTTTGTTTCAGCCATGGAAAACCTATTATCAGGCCAGAAATCATTGCCGCTACCAAGAAAAAGTATCATGGCAGTGGGTTTTAATTGCAGAACATCCTGACGAAAACGCCGCACCATATCCCGTGTATGTTCACCGCCAATACCCCGGTTAAGGCATGAATATTTTGGAAAATCCTCAGCCAAATTCCATCGGTCTATACTCGATGAACCATAAAAAACGATACGATATTCTTCTGCACAGGGCATCCCAACTTCATAGTTTACCTCTTTATAGCGTGCCAGATGGTCTTTTAGTCGCTTTTGATCTTTTTCACAAGCTTGAAAAAAAAGCCCTTTTCCCTGTTGCAAACGATTATCAGGGATTCCAAATGCATGCAACAGAGTTCCGGCCATAAGCCAGTTACCCTCAT
>CAYNUX010000621.1:0-2224 GCA_964400115.1 uncultured Cytophagia bacterium | reverse complement strand
TCTGGCTGTTCAATGCCTGCATGAAGGGGCCATGGATTATGTTTCGAGTCGTCAGGCGCAACGCCTGGTGCCTGCTGTACAGCGGGCCATGCGTAAACAGGCGGAAAAAAACCGCCAGCGCCGCATGGAACGGGCCCTGAGTCTGACAAAATTCGCCGTGGACAATGCGTCCATTGCCATCTATTGGGTGGGTAAAGATGGCCGGTTTTCCTGGGTCAATGAATCCGGCTTAAAACTCTTGGGATACGAACTGCAGGAATTCAGCAGCAAGCGTATCGTGGATCTCGATCCGTCTCTGGGAGAAGAGGATTGGCAAGAGATGAAGGAACAGATTTGCAAAGAGCAAAGCCGATCTATAGAGACCGTGTTTTCCCACAAAGACGGAAGCCTGATCCCGGTCGAGCTCACGGCCAACTATTTTTTTTCCAAAGGTTTAGAGTTTACTCTTATTTTTGCGAGGGATAACCGCGAACGCAATCAGGCCGAGGCCGAGCATGTGCGACTGGCCACTGCCATTGAACAGGCTGGCGAGAGCATTATGATCACCGATGTGGATGGCAAAATTTTATATGTCAATCCCGCTCTTTTGCGCATCAGTGGCTTTTCCAAAGATGAGGTTGTCGGATCCACCCCTGCCATATTCAAGAGTGGCAAGCATAATAAAGCGTTTTATCATGAGTTATGGGAAACCCTGATGGGCGGCAAGAGCTGGCGCGGACAGTTTGTCAACAAGCGCAAAAATGGCACTTTATTCGAAGAAGAAGCCACAATATCGCCGATCAAGAATCGCAATGAGCAAATTATCAATTTCGTGGCGGTCAAGCGTGATGTCACACATGAAGTCTATCTGGAAAAGCAATTCCATCAGGCGCAAAAGATGGAGGCGATCGGTCGCCTTGCCGGCGGTGTGGCGCACGATTTTAACAATTTATTGACCATCATTAACGGCTATAGCGAGTTGATCCTGACTCAGGTGGATGAAAACGATCCGCTTTACAGCAATGCTCAGGCTATTCAAAAGGCCATAAAACGCGGTGCCAATCTCACCCGGCAGTTGCTGGCATTCAGCCATCGCGATCTGCAGGAAGCCAAAGTCATCGATCTCAATGCGGTGGTCAGTGACATGATCAAACTTTTACATCGGCTGCTGGGCGAAGATATCAGCCTCAAGACCGATCTGGATGAATCCATCGGTGCTATCAAGGCCGATCCGGGGCAGATTGAACAGGTTCTCATTAATTTGGTGGTCAATGCCCGCGATGCCATGCCCAGAGGGGGGGATTTGATGATCCGCACGAGCACGCAGGAACTGACCGACAAAGAGTGCCAGCCTCCGTTTTGTGCCGAACCGGGCGAGCATGTGGTACTCGCGGTTTGTGATGACGGAGAAGGCATTCCCGAGGGACTGAAAGAGAAAATCTTTGAGCCGTTTTTCACCACCAAAGAGGCGGGCACCGGACTGGGGCTGGCTACAGCTTTTGGCATTGTCAAGCAACATCATGGCGTGATCGATATGAATTCAGAGTCTGAAAAGGGAACCACATTTAAAATCTTTTTTCCTGTTGTCCGGGAGCCCCTCGATGATATCACTGAAACGGATGGTGAGCATAAAGTGCCCAGAGGAACGGAAACCGTGCTGGTGGTGGAGGATGAAGAAGATGTGTGTAGTCTGACATCGCGCATGCTCAAAATGCTGGGGTATAAAGTCCTGGAAGCGCACCACGGCGGGGAAGCGCTCGTCATTTGTGAAAAATGCATCAAGGAAATTGATCTCCTGGTCAGCGATATCATCATGCCGCACATGAGCGGTGCAGAGCTCACGGAACGGCTGCACCAGCAAAAACCGTCTCTCAAGGTGCTCTATATGTCAGGCTATGCCAGCAATATCATCTCGTCCACCTCGGGCAATGGCAAAGAGATCGCCTTTTTATCCAAACCCTTTACGCTCTCGGAAATCGCCCACAAGGTACGGGAGGTTTTGGATGAAAAGCCTCAGGTGGTGAAATAAAATTGAAAACCTCTTGGCCAAACTAGACTTTTAGAAAAAAAAGATCAACACAGTGATCCAAAAAAGCAAAGAATAATGGTAACACACAGCCTGGATATGCGATTTTTGGGGGAAAGAAATCTCAGACTAGCTTGATTCCGGTTGTTTTGATTTCCTTTACTAAGGGATTTTCCGATTCAAAATCTTTTGGTGAAAATGGCATGACCTCGATCTCGC
>CAYNUX010000620.1:0-2240 GCA_964400115.1 uncultured Cytophagia bacterium | reverse complement strand
GTGACCCCTGCCCCAAGCCAAACATCGTCTTCGATAACCACTCCGCCTTTGCTGTCATAGCCTTGTCGCATAATAGGGATATCATCACGGTCGAATCTGTGTTGTGCACCCCCGATATAGCAATTGGCTGCCAGGAGAACATACTTGCCCAGAATTAACCGGCTCGTGGTTCCCAGTCTGCAATTGGCTCCGATATTGGAAAAATCATCGATTTCAATCTGCCCGTTACGCGTACTCAGGACGGTCGAGCGGCCCAGAAGAACCTGATTGCCTAATGTTATGGCGCTGTTTTCATCTCCCTGTGCACTGAGCGAACAATACTCATCGATTACGCAGCGGCTGCCAAACTCAATTTTATGGGCATGGCGAAGGGTTACACTTTTGCCAAAAGCCACTCCCTTGCCGGTGCGTTTAAATAATAATGGATAAAACAATTGTCGCAGAGAATAACCGACCATACCGGGCCAAAATCCAAACAGGGACGTGAACAGATCAAATTTCAAAAAAGTAATCCAGGAAACAGGCCCGCAGACAATTTCCCGGTATTTGTGGAGAGGGGTCTGTTTACGGCGCATCACATCTTCAAATCCGGAATAGTAATTGACTGTTCCCTCGATATCTTTTTGTTTTTCATCGGCCTGATGCAACTCGGAACGGACTTTTAAGCCCAGGCCTGAATATACAAATCCCCCTGCTATACCAGCCACAAGAGCTTTGAGTCTCATCAGCAGAGCCACCAATAGTCCGGTTGCTCCAAATAATCCCAGTCGTTCAAAAGTAAAAACATAGGCGCCTTCTGCCAGCCCGATTCCACCGATGGAAATGGGTATCATGGCAATAATCAATACAATAGGTGTAATCACCAAAGCATGCACAAACGTGATATCAGCACGAAAAGCAAGTGCACTGACATACACATTGAGCACGGCCACCAGGTAAAAAAGGAAGGAATTCGCCAAGGCAAACCACAATATTCCGGGCCGTTTTTGCAGTTCGAGTAATGCAGTTTGAAATTTTTCCAATTTTAAAAGGACTTTGGTAACCGGCTTGAAAGAAAGGCGATTCTTGAAATATTGCAATATAGCTGGTTTTAGTACCAGTATCAATAAAACAAAATAACCGACCACACTCACGATCAATGCGGTCAATAGACGAAGATCCCAGAATTCGCGCAAAGCCAGCACAAAAGCCAGTAGAGCCATAAAAAGCAAAGCAGTCAAGCCAGTGAATCTTTCTGCAAAAACAGAAGAAAAAGCTTCGGCAGACTTGCCGGTCGATTTACCCAGAGCAAAAGCTCGTACCACATCACCTCCCACATTGGTCGGCAATACGGTATTGAAAAAATATCCCACGATATAGAGCCAAAACAGTTTTATCAAAGGCACTCGAATGCGATAGGCGCGAAGGATAACCTGCCATTTCCATGAGCTTACCAGAACCAAAACAGGGGTCATGAGAAACGAGAGTATGAGATAAACCCATTGCGCACGTAATAACGTACGCCAAAGCTCTGAAAGGCCGACTTGAGAGAACACGATAACGAGCAAAGCCAGACTGATCACGACTCTCAGATAAAAGGCTTTGCCTCGACCAGGTTTTAAAGTCATATCCCGGCTCATTATTCAGTCAAAAAAGGTTTCAAGTGCTTTGCACTATTTTTTGCTTTGTTTTTCTCCCGCGCGATCGCTGGTGCGAGTTTTTCTATCATGTGAGCCCGATTTTCAAATACAGAACGGATTTTATTGAAAAAGCTGTCGAGTGAAAGATCTCGAAAATCCACGAGATTGTCTTCCATGCCTATTGTCCGCATATATCCCCGATTCTTTGGATAGGTTATAATGCCAACCGGCGGAACCCCCATGGTTGACGACAGGATAAGAGAATGGGTACGCATTCCGACAAATGTGGCCATTCTTTTCAGCACTGCGCATATCTCGCTATAGCTATATTTTTTATTCGAGACCAGACGCACTCGTTCCATATGTTGTATTTTTTTCAGTACACTATGTGCGATACCCATATCCATGTGCTGAGTTTCAACAAAAATAACATCGACATCCAATTCCCGGATCACGCGATCCACGGTTTGGGCGTACAATTCAATCAAATTTTCGCGGCCGAATGTTGATCCATCCTGACGAACAAATGCATCTACATAATTATTGATATTAAACCCTATAACAGGGCGATCATTTTGAAAGAGTCTTTCTGCGGCACACATTTGTTCAAACACATTGTCA
>CAYNUX010000619.1:0-2244 GCA_964400115.1 uncultured Cytophagia bacterium | reverse complement strand
CGATTTTTTCCATGGTCTATCTGATAACAACGCTGGGCATCGGACTTTTGGTTTCGGCGTCGGCGAAAACTCAACAACAAGCGCTATTCATGACATGGTTTTTTATGGTCTATGCCTTATTGATGTCGGGCTTTATTTTCCCGATCGAAAATATGCCTCGTTTTGCTCAATGGATCAGCTATCTCAATCCTTTGGGCTATTTCTTGGTCGTGATTCGGGAAATATTTATCAAAGATGCCACTGTCGTGCATCTTTATCAACAGGGCATTATTTTATTGATTTTTGGAGTGGTTATCTTTACTTTTGCTACAATGAAATTTCAACAACGAATGTCCTGATATGCCAGAACTGCCAGAAGTCGAAACCATACGACAGACCCTAGAGCCTGTTTTGCGCAATCGGCGGTTATTATCGAGTCGTATCTATGAGCCCAGGCTGCGCTGGACCTTGCCGGATAATTTGTTCGAGCCTTTGTATGGAGCCAGATTACGAGAGCTCACAAGACGCGGAAAATATCTCATTTGGCATTTTGATCGGGGAATGGTGGTTTTGGTACATCTGGGAATGAGTGGCCGGTTGGGAATGGCTGCACAAAATGAGACGCTCGCTCCCCATACTCATGTCACCTGGTTATTCAGTGACTCTCCCTTGATATACTATCGTGATCCACGGCGTTTTGGTATGATAGATGTTGTAAAATCGGAGCGTCTGAATGATCACCCCCGATTGTGCATTCTTGGCAAAGAACCCCTTTCACCACAATTTACTCCAGCCACTTTGTCTCGAGCCTCTGGTCGCCGGAATATCAAGACCGTCTTGATGGATCACACCGTTGTGGCAGGCCTTGGTAATATTTATGCCAATGAAGCGTTGTATATGGCCGGTATACACCCCCAACGGCTATTAGCCGGCCTATCTGAAAAAGAAAAGGATCTTTTGGTGAATTCTATAAAGACCCTGCTCAGTCAGGCTATCGACAAGGGCGGCACGACTTTGCGCGATTATCGCGATGCAAGAGGGGAACCGGGATTTTTCAGTCTCTCTTTGCAGGTGTACGGCCGCGAAAACAAACCCTGTCCGGAATGCGGCACATTGATCCGGCGTTCGGTACAGTCCGGCCGCAGCACTTATTTTTGTATAGAGTGTCAACCTTTACATTGACAAATTCTAAAATGTTTCTAGTTTATATTTGGGGACCCCTTTAACAGAATTGTGCTTTAAATTCAGTCAACCTGACGACGAATCTGTTCGTCACCTTTTTTGAGGAGTATTAAATGAAAACAGTTTTGATCGGATGCTTGTGCATGCTGAGTTTTTCTATGACTTTTGCTCAAAACACCGCCGAGATGTTAGGATATGATGCGGATGCCCGTCTATTGATTATCAATGCTGATGATTTTGGCATGTGTCATTCCGAGAATCAGGCTACCATGGATCTTTTGCTCGCCAAGGGCATTTCATCTGCCACGGTCATGGTGCCGTGTCCCTGGTTCGAGGAGGCCGCGCAGTTTTGCCGTGATTATCCTGATATGGGTGTAGGAATACACCTGACCCTTACCAATGAATGGAAACGTTTCAAGTGGGGGGGCACAGCCTCTTCAAATCTCGTTCCTTCGCTGTTGAATGAGCAGGGTTATTTTTATCCCGACGTCAGATCAGTGGAACAAAATGCCGTAAAAGAAGAGGTGATGATCGAGTTGCGGGCCCAGATCGAAAAAGCATTACAGAGTGGTATAGATCCCACACATTTGGATAATCATATGGGCTCGGTTTATGGTCTGGTCTCCGGGATTTCATTCTTGGATGTGATCTTTGACCTCTGTCTGGAATATCAATTGCCTTTTCGGCTGCCCCGTCAAATGTCGGAACGATATCTTGATGAGGTGGGCAAAGAGCAAGCAAAAGAGTACAAAGCCATGATCGAAAGCTGGGTAGAGCGTGGGATCATGCTGCCTGATTATTTGATCACTGTCAGGCATGGGAAAACCTATGAAGAGACGCTATTGCGCTATAAAGAATTATTGCAGAATTTAAAGCCTGGGGTTACAGAATTGTATATTCATGCTGCGGTCGAGAGTCCGGAAATAAAGGCGATCAGTAATGCCTGGCAACGCCGAGTTTTTGATTTACAAGCATTCTTGTCCCCGGAAATGTCAAGATGGATCAAAGATCAAGGTATCCAGGTGATCAGCTGGAAGCCTTTACGTGAGGCCATGAGATAATAAAAAAAAGGCTCGTTTCCGA
>CAYNUX010000618.1:0-2245 GCA_964400115.1 uncultured Cytophagia bacterium | reverse complement strand
ATAATCGATGCAACACTGCAAAATCATTCTGTATTGCCGGATGAATCCTTTTGGGTTTCCACATATTCAGTCAAATCGGATTTTAAAATGTTTTCCAATTCAAAAAATCTCTCTGCCCGGGTTTCAGTAAATAAAAACCCAAACACTGGCCAGGTTTTATAATTTATTTTTCGCAGTTCGACCGGTTTTTCAAAGCCCGATAAAAGCTTGTCATAATTAAAATGTATAATGTCTTGTGCATCCACGCCTGTTGAATTGTCCAAAACGATAATACTGAAAATACGATCCCTCATGTTTTTCAATTGCTCCGGCCACCGTGGATGAATATCATTAAAATAAGCATGATAAAGATTGATGCCATAGGCATGAAAAGACATGTCCGCCGTTGTACACCAGCCACCAAAGCGATACGGATTGATCTCGATGGGAAAAAGCCTTTCCTGCTCATCGATCCTGACCTCGACGTGCATCGGAAAATTGAATAAAGGGATCCGCTTTCTGATTTTGTTTAAAACGTCTTGAAACCTCTCGAGATATTGATTCACAATATCTGCTGATGTAATATAGACCCGGTCACTGACATCATGTTCCGATGAAAACAGGTGCTGCCAAATATTCAGAATAACAGGATCCCCCATGCTATCAAAGTACGCATCAAAAGCAAATTCTTTACCCCGAATATATTGCTCGACAATAAAGTCGCTGGTATCCAAAACATTCACAGGATAGAGCGATTGTAGCGTTTCGAGCTCTTTTTTGATCTTTTCGACCGCATGATTATATTCTGACTGATTTTCGATCCGGGCCACTGCCATGCTAAAAAAACCCTTTGCAGGCTTTAACACAAGGGGACTGGGAAAGCGGTCCACGTTCAAATTCTCCAGTTCAGTAAATGGGATCACACGATAAAAGATTGAAGGAAATAATGGTGCAAAAGTCTGACGAAAACGCACTTTGTCTTTGAAAATATTAATCTTATCCGGAATATCGGTATACGCCAAATGATTTACAATCCAATCGATGGAATGCTCAGAAGGTGTATAGAGACGAATGGGTTTATTTTGCAAAAGATATTGCGAGGCTTCCTTATCATCCAAAAGAGGTACAAGGTCTGGAGAAAATATTGACTCGGACAAACCATTTCTCAAAACCGGATATCGATTCTCCAAAATCGTGTTTATGAGAAATTCCGAAACATAGGGTTGGTCGAGAATGATCATAGATGTTTTCCGTTGAGATAGCGTTCAGCATAAATTGATCAGATAGAATGATTTTTTTATCAACGGCAGCCCGGTTCAAACAAAGAGATGACATGTTGCTCCTCTCCATTCAGACAATATTCAACAAATGTTGCGGAGCTCCTTGCAAAGAATGACAGGTCACCGAAACGTTGCAGATACAGCAAGTCTATTTCATCCCACCAAATCCTGCAAATGAGCGATCCATTGAGGGATCTCTTTATAAGGATCATCTTGTTCATATTCCAGAGCCAGATAACGACGATAGCCCTCATTTTTGAGCATCTTGACGATCCGTTCTGCATCCGCGGTCATGCGTCGCCCATCTGGCACGGTGGAACGCATTGCGACTTTTAACTGCACTACGACAGCATAGGGAATCAGTTCGGCGATTTGCCGATACCACTCGGAATCGAAATTGCCGGTATCCAGATTCACGCCAAACCAGGGCGAGTCGATCTCTTGTACGATTTTGATGACCTGCTCTGAAGTGGTCGGAAATCCGCCATGGTTCTCGATAGCCAGCACGATCCCCTTGCTTGAGGCATAATCCACGCACTCTTTCATATTGGGAATCACCCAATCATACGCCTCTTGAATACTGTGCCCCTCTGGGATATGACCACCTCCAAACACACGGATGGATGGTGCACCCAAAACCGCAGCCTTGTCCACCCAATATTTTACACTCTCTACTTCTTTTTTTCGCTCAGCTGCGTCAGGATTGATAAAATCGTTGCCAATGGCCGTGCCACTGATCGCAAGCCCGAGATGAAAACATTTATTGCGCAAGCCCAGCAAATAGGCATCGTCCTCTGATGAGAAAAAATAAGAGGTCAATTCCGTACCATCGAGACCGAGATCATAACAGTAATCGATAAATTCTTCCATGGTCAGTTCATTATTGCGGAACTGATCTCTGAAAGAATAGGCAGCCAGACTCAATTTAATACGATGCTGATTGAACGGAGCCGCTTGAACGGCAGGGGTTTAAATTGAGTCTGGCT
>CAYNUX010000617.1:0-2246 GCA_964400115.1 uncultured Cytophagia bacterium | reverse complement strand
AGGTAACCACGACTTTTGGCTGGGCACCTTTCTAGAGTCCCGTATAGGTATGGTCATTCACCCTGATGATTTTGTTCTTCATACGGCTGCAGGACAAATATATCTCAGGCACGGTGACGGTCTGCTTCAGAGCGATCATGCATACAGATTTCTCAAACGTATCTTGCGACATCCATTAAATGTAAAACTGTACCGGATGCTGCACCCGGATCTGGGTGTTCCGTTGGCTCTTTTTTTCTCGCATCTTAGCCGTAATTCAAAAAAAGAACTGCAAGCTGCATATGACGACACCGATTATAGAAATTTTGCCTACAAGAAAATTGATGACGGTTATAATATGGTTGTGCTCGGTCATACTCATTGGGCAGCAATCGAAAAGGTTGATAAAGGGTGGTATCTAAATCCCGGGTCATGGATGCTAACCCGCACATTTATTAAAATTGATACCTCTATACCTTCATTGTTGCAATGGAAAGGCGGGAAAGGAATTGAATATTTCCCACCCATGCCCCCGGGTAATGTTAAACACGTTTCTTCAGTTAATCAGGAGTGATCTTGAGCCGGTTTTCGAATTTTGCACATAATTGGCAAGATTATGTCGTACTCGTTGTGGTTGTACTCGTCTCGTTGAGTTTAATCTTTTTCGGAAACGAACAAACGCATAATGGCAAAGTCCAAACTCTCGCGATCGAAATGATGGGTAGGAGTGCTGCCCCAGTATGGAAAATACGACAATATTTCAACATCATGGAAACCAACCGCGAATTACGTCGGGAAAACGCTCTCTTGCAACTGCATAATGCACAACTCAATGAAGCCTATAACGAAAATCAACGTCTGCGTAAATTGCTGGGATTGGGATTGATGCAGGAATATGACTGTATCCCTGCAAAGGTCCTGGGACGACAGCAAACCGGTATTCATACGATCATCCTGTCAGCCGGACGTGAACAAAACGTGCGTCCCAACATGTCGGTTGTTTCTGCAAATGGCCTTGTAGGAAAGATTTCTCATAGTGGGCCCTGTTACTCTTCTGCACAGCTCTTGATAGACCGTAACTTTAGAGTGGCTGTTCGCATTCAACGGAGCCGCGTGGAAGGCATTTTCAGATGGCAGGAGGGCACCAGTGGGGTACTGGAAGGAGTACATCATCGTGCCGATGTACAGGTAGATGATATTGTTATTACCTCTGGAATGAGTTCACTGTTTCCGCCCGGCCTGTTAATCGGAAAGGTCATCAAAGTGGAAAGTATGAGCACCGGGTTGTTTCAAGATATCACTGTGCAAGCGTTGGTGGATTTTAACCGGTTGGAAGAAGTGTTTATCGTCAAACAAAATCAACCCATTCCCATGAATATACAAAACGAATCAAACGACCAATGAAGTATATCTTTTATACGCTCTCTTTTATTATTGTTATTCTTTTTGAGATGACAATTTCCGATCTTTTATCGATCCGCGGGATCAGTCCACGTTTTTCGATCGTGGTTTTGGCCTATGTAGGGTTGGTCGAAGGCAGAGCACGCTCGACGACAATCGGTTTCGTGTTTGGCCTTTTTCAGGATTTGGTGGGTTCAGGATTGATTGGCTTAAATGCTTTGACCAAATCGGTCATAGGATTCTTTTTCGGGCAGTTTGTGGGAATTTCACGAACTCATCGTATTTTGGCCCCCGGCTTGATCATTTTTATGGCTGATTTGAGTCACAACTTTCTTGTCGCTCTTTTTGTACCTTATGAACCCTTTGCCACTGTTTTGGTCAGGTCTGTTTTGTCTGGAATTTATACCATGTTGGTCGGAATGATTATTTTCGCGTTTCTTACTGAAAGTGCATGGCAAAGAATCGAGATGGCAGAGGAGCCTTTTTAATTATGATGAATCTGTCCGGTAAAAAATTCATCTTTTATTCTGCTTTTACCCTATTGTTTACTTTTTTGTTGATCGAACTCTTTTATTTGCAGATTTATAAAGGACAAAAATATCTGCAGCATTCGGAAAGCAACCGGATTCGACGTTATATGATTCAACCTTCACGGGGCTTGATCTATGATCGTCAGGGCGATATTTTGGTAGACAATACACCTTCTTATTCTTTAAGCGCCATCCCATTTGAATGTAACAAGAATGATTCTGTAATCGGGATTCTCTCGAATATTTTACATATCTCTGAACAAACGCTGCAAAAAGAGTTGAAACAGGCCGAGAGCCCTTTTTCCCCCGTTCGAATCAGACGTAATATTGAATATA
>CAYNUX010000616.1:0-2248 GCA_964400115.1 uncultured Cytophagia bacterium | reverse complement strand
ACAACCACATACCACAACCTGGGAAACAGCACAATGCCCAGGGCCATGAAAAAGTTACCGAGATAAAGCGGATGCCGGACAATGGAATACATCCCCGTGGTATTGAGCGCATCGGCGCGCTGACGTTCGGTGTTGCGGCCTGAGGTGCCTTCGGGTGTGTGTCCGATGGTTAGAATGCGGATAAACAATCCCAGATAACTCATCACCATGCAAAACACTACCCACAGTTGATGAAAAAGTAAATTATCACCCAAATAATGATAATCGAACAGGGTTAAAATGACCAGAATCAACATTCCCACGGGCAGATAACTCCGCCATTTGAATAACCAGGCCCCTGTTTGCTCAAATTCTTCTCGTAATGGCATAACTGATGTTACTTTCTGTAAATGCTGTCTAAAAAGTTATGATTAAATAGATTAGATCTTTGGTGTTGTAAAATTAACCTAAATCCTTATAGTTTAGGCAATCCAGCTGTTGAAATCAAGGAATTTGTTTCGTTATTTCCTATAATTCAAGGCAGACATGACAGAAGCTTTATAAAAACGCCCGACGGGCAATTCAAGTTTTTCGATTTCCACGCTATTGCCGGAAAATGACCGGACATTTACTTTGGTAATTATCGATTTTTTTCTTACCATATGTTTATCTTGGCCGATATGATATTTCATTTAGTGAGAGAAAACCCATGCTCAAAAAACTTCAAGAAACGATTACCGCCTATGGTCCGGCAATCTTTATGATCGGTGCAGTGATTGGCACTGGCAGCGTTTCTTCCCTGGTGGTATCCGGCGCCGAATATGGTATGAATCTGCTCTGGGCGCTGTTCATTTCCTGTATCTTTTTCTGGCTCTTGATCAACTTTGTCAGCCGGCTAACCTTTGCTTCCGGTAAAACCCTGGTGTCTCTTACCAAAGAGCACTTTGGCAAAGCCGCAGCCATGTACATTGTTTTGGCCGTCGTGATCAGCCAGTTTACCTCCAATATTGGCGTCCTGGGAATCGTCTCGGAAGCGTTTGCATCATGGGCAGGTATCGATTTTACGCTGTCCAGCGTGATATGGTGTACATTTGTTTATCTTTTGATCTTTATGGGCAAATATTCTGTCTTTGAACGGGTGCTGATCATCTTTGTGACCGTTCTCGGGGTCAGCTTTATCGTCAACATGTTCCTGGCTCACCCCTCTCTAGAATCCATCGCAGCAGGATTCATTCCTGTCGTTCCTAAAGGCGGTGCCATGATCGTCGGTGCCATGGTGGGCACCACGCTGGCAGGTAGCGTGATCGTGATGCGTTCTTTTGTGGTCACCGATAAGGGCTGGAATTTGACAGATCTCAAACACGCCAACAAAGATGCCATTGTCTCCGGTGTCCTGGTGTTTGTGGTCTCTGCGGTTGTTATGGCGTGCGCAGCGGCTACACTGCACGTTCGAGGCTTGCACGTCGACAAGGCTATCGATATGGCTTATACACTGGTTCCGTTAATGGGACAATGGGCTGCAACGCTGTTTGTTGTTGGAATCATAGCCGCAGGGCTCTCATCTGCATTCCCCAATGCTCTGGTTTCGATCTGGACGATCTCTGATTATTTCGGCCTGGATCGCAATCCTTCACGATGGCACTTTAGACTCATGGCGGTTGTCTTTGTGGGAGCCGGGCTCATTGCTCCCCTCACCGGAGGCAAACCCGTATTTCTGCAGATCATGTCACTCGCCATTCAGGCAATCTTTTTACCGTTACTTGTGCTGTTTATTTTGCTGTTATTAAACCGGGAAAAAATCGTCGGAAAATATAAAAATTCAACCGCATTCAACGTGATGGGTGCGATCACGTTTCTGTTTACACTATTTATGGCATATCAGGCCATTAGAGGATTTGTGGGACTGATTCGGGGGGTATGAAAACAAAGTGATAACTCAAGAGCCTGCCTGTCAGTCTGGCGGCTGACCAAAGCGACCAGAAAATTCGCCGTACACATGGCGCTCTGACGCCAGTGACAGAGGATAAGGCTGTTGTAGCGCTTGCAGGTCGCGAGGCAGTGATGCCCGTCCTTAGCGACGAACAACCAGTCTTTATGCACTGGTGCTTGCCTTCCAGTCTTTGCATCCATCTTTTGTCTGTGGTTCTCTATTTTTCTCAGCACTTCTGCGTTGTAGCCTTTGCTCTTTTTCAATCAGAGTCAGAGAACGCCGAACGAAAAACGATGACCATCATTTCCACCCTTTGATGGATTTTTGTTCGTGGACAAA
>CAYNUX010000615.1:0-2251 GCA_964400115.1 uncultured Cytophagia bacterium | reverse complement strand
ATCGACATGAAAATCTTTACGCCGCGGCAATGGCAAAACATCATCGATGAAATCGTCCAACAGCCGATATATGTGGCGCAATTATTGGGCAATGAGATGCCCGAGGAGATCGAGAGCGTCTTTAAAAAGGCCGGCGTAACTCTTTTCCCGGACAAGCGCAGGGATATCGACACCGAATGCAGTTGTCCGGACTGGTCCAATCCCTGTAAACACATTGCTGCGGTGTTTTATTTGATGGGAGAGGCGTTCGACCGCGATCCATTTTTGCTGTTTACCCTGCGCGGAATGGATCGTGCCGATTTCATGCAAACCCTGCGCGCCAGCGCCGGTGACATCAACAGTGCGGCAGACGAGCCGGTTTCTTTCGACCCCGAGCCCTTGCCCCTTGATCCGGAGCCTTTTTGGGGACATTCACTGCAAGCGTTCTCTGATATCTCGGTCGAAACAGAGCCGTCCCTGCATGCTGCATTGCCCAAACGATTGGGCCCGATTTCGTTTTGGCGCTCGGATCAGGATTTTCTGCAAATCATGGAATCGACCTATCAAAAAGCGCACCACCACGCCTGCACCCGTTTTGAGGCCCTGAATGCGGGTCGTAAAGAGGGAAATTAGACCTCTGAAATCCGCTCCTGTTGGGCATCGTAGAGATCGCGTTCGATGATCTGATAAAGCTTTTGAATCTCTTTACGGCTTTTGATATAGGCTGATATTATTTTGCCAGGATGGCAAACAACTCTTTGTTCAGATACAGGACTTGTCTGCCCATTTGATGCGCGGACAAGATACCGATCTTTTCCAATTCTTTCAGATATTCAGCTGCGGTTTTGCGTTGAGCAATGCCGGCATCCACCAAAAATTGTCCCTTGCAATAAGGTTGATGAAACAAACATTCGATCAGGTCTTTTGAATAAACCCGTGCCGGCAAGGCCATACGGGCTTTTTCGAGAGTGGTGTCCAGCAACATACGAATGTCTTGCATCTTTTTGCGGGTCAGAATGGCGGTTTGTTCTACAGCATCCAGCATGAATAGAATCCAGGGTTGCCAGTCCTGGTATTCGGTAACCCGGCGTAACAAGGCATAATAATCGTTTTTGTGCTCAATGATGTATCTGCTCAAATAAAGAATGGGCATATCGAGCAAGTCTTTTAGAATAAGATAAAGAATATTGATAATCCGCCCGGTTCGTCCATTACCATCTGCAAAGGGATGGATGGCTTCAAATTGGTAGTGAATCACTGCCATTTTGACCAACGGATCGATATGATTTTGCGCGTGAAGATACATTTCCAGATTGGCCAGTTTGGTGCGAATGAGGCTCTCACCCTCGGGAGGGGTATAGATAATTTTTCCGTTACTCACATTGACGATCTGTGTTCCGGCCATTTTTCTGACACCTGCCTGATTTTCCTTGATTGTCTGTACCAGGGTAATGAAACAATTGGTTGTCAAAAGACCATCTTTTTTGACTGCTTTATAGCCATTCCATAGCGCCTCGCGATAATGCAGCACCTCTTTGGTCGCGGGATCAATTTTCCCGGTTTCGGCAGTAAAGGCCTTAAACAGCGCGTCATGAGTGGTCAGGACATTTTCGATTTCCGAACTGTCTTTTGCTTCCTGCAAGGTCAGCGAATTGACCAGGATGTTTTGATTGGGAAGGGACTTGCCCATGCCTTTCAGTTCGGCCAGCTCCCGGCCGGCAGAGACCAGTTTCAGCAGCACCTCCTGACTCAAAAGCTCGGTTTGGGGAGGTAACAGCGGCAACTCGTTATAGGGTTTTTCAGGATCAAAACTCATGGTCAATCCCTGTAATACTTGAATGAATAGCAGACTCGACGGCAATGGCTTTTGTTGTGGCTGTAAATCTTGCAATATGTCCAAAGATAAGCAAAATTTGGACATATTGCAAGTATATGTCCATGATATGGACATGTTCTTTTGAACATGCGAGGCAGAGCCATGCATGTCAATGGATTCAAAAGCCAACTTATTTAAAACGCCCTTCGATCCTGCAAGCTATTCAATACAGCCCACTTTTTTACCGACAACTTTTTCATGGGCCGATATAAAAATCAATGATATAGATCTTTTTAAACTGTTGGATTTTGCTCATGACCGGCATATGATGACGGCTAGTGCTATTGGCGCAATACCGGTCTCACTGCGCCCAAATCATACTTTCCGAGCAGCAGAGGTGAACTGTTACCCTCGACTGTACACAAAATGGCACCAGGCCGCCGCAGGGTTTATCCC
>CAYNUX010000614.1:0-2256 GCA_964400115.1 uncultured Cytophagia bacterium | reverse complement strand
CGCACGGTGGGATGGGGTGCAGCACGCATAACTCATTGGAAAGCCATCCCGGGAGGCGGGGAATCATTCGAAGCGGATAGCTCAACACATTTCAAAATGGAAATCGAAAATTGGTATTCTAAAAAGTAGGAGGGCAGAAATGAATTCAAACAAGGCTGTTGAAATATTGAAAAATAACAGACCATTGCTTTTAGGATGTGAAACAATTGGATGGTTACATATGGCAGGAAAAGCTAAGAATCTTTTCCTGCAAAAGCATGGCGGAATGTCAGTAGAGTATAGGGATGAAGAGTGGTACAACAAGAATATACTTTCACACACTAGTGATGATCCGTTGGAATGGTTGAAAGAGCGGTACGCTAATTTATGCGAATGGCCCGATGTATGGCCTGAAAGAATAAGCGACTTTTTCCAAAAGCATAGAAAGGAAAACAATGGCTTGTTAGGCTTACTTCAAGCTGGCCATGCTATGGCATCGGGTATTGAAAAACAAAGTATTCCGGAAAAGACAATTGCTTATCTTGGTCAAGACATTTGTCACATGTGGCTTTCCACAGCCTTTGGCTATCCTGTTAAGAACCTTTTGGCTGACAAACCCAACATTCTTTCCGAAACGGGATGGAAAGATTTGCTTTCCGATATTAAGAAAATATTAGAAGAGCTACAAGACCTTGGCGAGAATGGAGTTGACGAAATTGATAAGTGGTGGGTTTGGCGCGAAAAGGTCGTCAATACTGAAAGCAAATTCCGAAAGGCATTTATGTCAACGGTTGCGGAGACACGCCTGCCCAATAATGATGTAACCCTTTGGGATCAATCCTATGTCGCGGCTGCCCTGTTTAAGAGCGCTGTTGCGGGAGCGCTTCTGGAAGGTAAAGCTTTTTCATGGAATGCAAATCTAAAAGGGGACACCCAATGGCGACTTTTAACAGTAGGTATCGGCACTGATCACTACGAAGCAAGAGCAATCAGAATTGGGGACTGGAGTGGCGCACATCGGACCATCATGCAGTTTTTTGAAAGCGTTAGACGGCTCGTTGAAGTGGATCTGGGTGTTGGCAGCTTGCTCTATCAAGATAGCAGTGTACAGGTGTTTTCGTTTCCAGGACTGATGAATTCAGCTCAAAATGGAAGCTTGGTAACAGATTTTCAAAAGTGGATAAAGGATGAAATCAAAAGATTTGCAGAGGATAAAGCGCTTGAGACACCGCCGGTTTGCAATATCAGCGTTTCATCACGGGCTTTGATCCGCATGACGGATGAAATAAACGAAGCGGAGGAAAGCCTATCCGTACCATTACACGATGACTGGGAAATCCCCCAAAGTCAAACAGATGGCAGACATGTCTGCCCGGTTTGTCTGGTCCGGGCCGGGAAATCCAACGGCAAGGAAAGCCGTAAAACGAGCAAGCAGGCAACGTGCGAGATTTGTGCAAAACGCCGAAGTCATAGGCGCGATGATTGGCTTGATGGTAAAATGGAAACGGATACTATATGGATCAGCGAGGTGGCTGATGCAAATGATCGGATCGCCCTGATTACCATGAGTCTTGATATCAAGCCATGGCTCAATGGTTCACGGCTTGACTCTCTAAGAACGCAGGCGTTTCTGGAATGGAGAAACAATAATAAGCACTTGATAAAGGACAAGATACAAAATATTGATCCATCAAAACCTTATGAGACAATTAATAAATATATTTCAGAAAACCTCGATGGAATCAACAAGAATGATTCCATCCTTACCAACCTGCAAGAAGGATATCGCCACGCCACTGATTGGCCGACTTTCTTTCAAAAAATTGTCGAAGACCGCGCCGATTCACCACAGTGGGATGACATAGATGATGAAAAGCGTGCCCGCTGGCTTACACACCAGTTTTTCCGAAAACTTGCATCCCCCGGCCGGATTTACCGTTTCCAACGGCAGGCCGAAGATTTTTTCAAAACCCAATTGAACGTGTACCGCGCATTGGCTGCAAGCGATCAAAATCGGTGGCGGACCCGCCGCCTCTTTCTGATACCGGAAGCCGACGGTCAATGGAAAGACAAGCAACCTTACAGCGGGCGCTTGAATGGACAGCCCATTGATCTATTTTACGACTCTTCCTCACAAGGCTTTTTCACGGTTTTCAACCTAGCCCGGGTGCTGAAAAGCACAGAGCGAAAGGATGCACTGAACGGTAAAAGCATTCAGCTTGCGGACGCTGATAATAAAAGTGCACCCAGCCTGGATATAAGTAACGTTCAGGATGG
>CAYNUX010000613.1:0-2266 GCA_964400115.1 uncultured Cytophagia bacterium | reverse complement strand
GCTGAAAAAGATTATAAATCGGGAAAAACAAAAAAACTGAAAAATTTGGCTGACCTGATGAAGTAATATGCAAATAAAAGAAATTCACTATAACAAGCAATTTGAACAACAATTTTTAAGCCTGCCAAAAGCAATTCAAAAAAAGGCTTCCAAAAAAGAGAAAATGTTTAGAGAAAACCCCTTTCACCCCTCTCTTCGTCTGCATAAATTGAAAGGAAAGCTTGATGGCCTATGGAGCATTTCCATTACAATGAAGCACCGAATCATTTTTAAACCTTTAGACGATGGGGTAATGTTGTTCGTGAGTATCGGTATGCATGCGATTTACGAAGATTAAAAAAGCCCGACACATTCATCTTTCGATAAACATGCCGGGAGTGTATGTAGATAACATTGGGTTTTCAACCTAAGCTAAGGGATAATGGTGACGTAACCGTAAAGGCACTTTTTGTCGAATCCGATTGAAGCGCCGGAATACTTTGCCACGCACAGCATGGAAGGTGGGCTCCCGGCCGGCCACGTCACCTCGCCATTGCCCAAAACCTGATCTTCCGTTTGCAAGTGCGTATTTGTGATTGCAATTCCTTCTACGAAAAGAACCACATCGGTACCAAAATTGCAGCCATTCGCTCCCATGGGAACATTGGTTGCTCCTTCGTGAACCGTTTGCTGCCACGCATCAGAGATAGTCAGCTCTCCCATTTGCAGTTCGAGTAAATCAGCACGATCATCCCGCTGGTTGTCCGGATTTCGATAACTAACCTGCTTAAACCCAAGCTCCTGATTACACACCCAGTTGCCGGAAACAGTGAATTGGGTAGAGGAGCAGGACTGCGCAGGCCCGTTGTAGAAGTTTGCGATGAAAGCATTCGCTCCGGAACCGCAATCAAAGTTGCTTCCGTATACCGTGCACGTAACGTTGGTGTCTCCGCGGAAATAGCTGGTGCAGGAAACGCTGTTAATTTCAGGCTTTGGCACGGTTGTTGTTACGCAGCTTCCGGTCATGCAAGTCTGATTTGAGCCGCACGAATATGAAAACTCGTAGCTGCACTGATCGGCGGAACAAACTTCCACGTTGTTTCCGTTACACTGCGTTTGGCCGGGATTACAGATGGGGGTGCAGGAAGTGTTAATGCACTCGTCATCATATCCGGGAGAATTCTGCTGACAGCCATCTTCGCAATAATCAATGGAGAACGTCATGCCGTTTTGGCAATAAACAAGGTCCTCGTCATCGCCAAAGTAGTCTGCCAACTCCTCATTGCTACCGCAATAATAGCCGTTTCCACTTGTCACGGTAGCGCAGGGATCAACAGGTGGGTCGATGAGGGTCGTGCAAATACCGGTTCCCGGATTATAGTTACTATTGTCTATGTTAACAGCATCATCATCACAGTCTCCTGTATGTGATCCAAACATGGGAATCCAGCTCCCTGAACTACTTTTAAAGAGTGCAAAAAAGCCGTCTTCGTCCTCGTCAATGCAAACGCCACCACCTTCTTCACCGCCACATGCAATGTCGCTAAAACCAATATCGTAAGGCGAGAATGTGTATTCAATGGTTGGAGCGCAAAGTCGCTTGATAATGCTTTTGCACTCTTCGCCTTCATCAACGGATTCCCTGAAAATCTTATATTCGGGACAGTCAGGGTATCCAAGAAAATGAGGGCAGGTTCGCACGGATCCGCATTTGGTACATGTGTTAGGTATTAGCGTCATATTAATCTGCACCCACGCAAGGCCGTTGTCGTACTCATGGCATTCGGGGTCGTTTGGAATTTCAAGTGGATACTGTAAATAATAAGTTTTATTTACTTTAATTAAATCCGGCCGCCTGGATCCTACTGCAAAATTTGCATGGTCATCAGATCTATCCGGATTATATGCCTGAATCCCTAAATTGCACCAACCATTAATTGCTCCGCAGTTTGCTCTCAAATCAGCAATTACCTCTAAAGGATCAGATGGCCAGTAGTAATTCCATACATCTGTATAATAATCAGGCAAATTGCTTTGAGCATGTGAAACATTGTTGTCTTTTCCTCCAAGTGGTTGCCCGAAGCATTTTGGTTTATCAGTCATGATTATGACTTCAAACTCTACAGCTTGATTTGAATCGAAAGCTGGAGCATCGCCTGGCCATTGGAAAAAGGCTTTGATCCCACGAAAACCAGTAGGGTCTGTTTTTCGGGTGATTGATATTTTCATGAGTTCAGGTGGACGAGGTACAGCATAAGCATTACTACTTATCGCTGTTAGAAAGGTT
>CAYNUX010000612.1:0-2268 GCA_964400115.1 uncultured Cytophagia bacterium | reverse complement strand
TAGAACAAAGTTGACATGAAGAAAAAAGCAAACCCGTATTATATAACATTATTTTTTCTGTATGGCTAGGAAATACAGTAAATCATTAGTGTCCGGTCGTTCGACCGGACACTAATGATTTACCATCAATAATTGAGGTTTTACATCTCAGAGGTAAAGATCAGAGACGGATACCGCCCCCAAAAAGAAAAGTTTGTATCGATATCCGAAAGTACCTGGACTGATATATCTTTTCCTACTCTATATATTCACCACTGGATGGCTAAATAGCTGAGGCTGGTCAGACCATCATCGTCGGGCCAACCGCTCCAGTCATCCCCAAATACATTTCCGCTTACAGAAAGGCTTGAGGGATTTTTAGTGATTTTTGCTTCCAAAATAACGGTATCATTAATGTTGGTTTCTGACAAATATTCGATAAATCCAGTGCCGGAGGCGATTTGCAAGCCTTCAGGTGCATTGCAGACCCGCCCGACGCTGCCCCCATAAGCATCTGTTGAAAGGCGTAACCGGATATCGAGACTGGCTGCACCAGAAGTCGAGGATTTAACCACATTTCCAAAAACCTGAGCTATGATGCGAAAATCCACACCACCAGTGGGTAAAGTAATCCTGGCAATTTCAGTCCAGTTGACTCCAATAGAGTTGATACTGGTGTTCAATACATAACGCCCATGATAACTTTCAGTTTTATCAAGGGTAGCTGAATTGATGCCGGTCACATGCCCAAAGCCATCCAGCGACACATCCTGGATCACGGTTCGATTGCTGTTATTGACTGATCCCTGTGTTGATGTGTCATTGTGGTTGACAGTCCGGTCGTTACTGATATTAATGCCATTTCCTCCTACGGGAAACTCATTACCGATAATGTAATCGCCATCATTGACATTATCCGGTATGGTAACCGACCCACCTCTGTCAAGACTTAATTGTCTTGTACTGTTATTGAAATGCAGGGCCTGATTGTCAGTATTGGTGTCGTCATCGCCGTCATCCAAACCAGCGGGCCGGTTGGCAATGTCCAGCCAATTCACTGGCGTGGTTGAAGAATTATTATCTCGCAATTCTGCTTTATCAGAGCTCCAAACCGGATCGCTTTCGGTCATGGAGACATCGGCATAAAGCTGATCGGATCCGTTGACCTTGATGGTGCTGTTATCCACCTTAACACTCACAGTGCGCCCGGAGGTCGAGATGGCGGTTCCTGCTTGTGGTGTTTCATTCGTGGGATCGGCATCGGCGTCATCGACCTCATCGGTGCCCCAGGAGGCGAGTCCGTCGGCATCGGACTTGAGAACGCGTCCCGACGCGGCTCCCGTGATTACCTTGAGTTCGTATGTGGTCAGCATCCCGTGCTGGTCACTTGATCCAATGGTGACGTTGGCCTGTTCATCGACTTGCATCACCACATAATCGCTGCTATTTTTCACAATCAACTGTCCCCATACCTGTGTCGCCAGTGCGAAAAACAGAATGATAAAACCCGTTGCTCTCAACATGGAATAATCCTCCTTCTTTTTTGACTTTCCCCCCACCATTGGAATCGTCGAGTCTCACATTTATATGACATCTGTCATCATTTGATGATAGGTGATCAATATTTGGTCGATTCCAGATGGGATAAATTGTTTATTAATGACACTAAAAAAAATTCAAACAACAGTATCAATGAGGCAATAAACATGCCAACAATAATGGTATGATACTATGGTGATAATTAACAAATTAAGGGGACATTCGAATAGCTGAAAAAAACGGATAGGGTGAAATGGCAAAATTGCATTCGCCTTTTGCCGAAACCCTTTAACCCTCGATGCGCGACACATGACTCGCGACACTATGACGCAAAACGAGTATGGCATCGCGAGTAAAAAGTCCTGGCGCACCTTAAATTCGACAAGAGAAAGCACGAAAGGGGGTCGGACCATATTAAATAATTGATTTTCCGGATTTTCACCTGTTTTTTCCCTGCAAAATAGCCCCTGGAATGCTTTTTAAGGTGCCTCTCGCCAGAAAACGATTAAAGAATGCAATCAATTAAGGAATAAGAAAAAATCATTGACAATTGAATATAGAATTGTTACATTTCGGTGTTTAACGAAACGAGGAAAACAGTGAACGATAAAGCAAGATATTTTAAAGCACTTGCAGACAACAACCGGCTTCGGATTTTAAAGATGCTCGAGGTGCGTCCGTTGTGCGTCTGCGAGATTCGAGAAATTTTGAATTTGGCAAATTCAACGGTATCACAACATCTGGCGATCC
>CAYNUX010000611.1:0-2280 GCA_964400115.1 uncultured Cytophagia bacterium | reverse complement strand
TCTGTCCGCTTATGTTCCCGGAAGAAAGACAAAGCAAAGAGAAAGTTTTTTGTCGCGCCCTCGTTTTTTGGCAATTTCAGAATTTGGTCCAAGAGCCTTTATTTATCACGAGGGATCGCGTTACATTATCAATCGGGTCATTTTACCGGTTCATGACGAAACCCTTAACACCGGAACGGCAAAAATCTGTAGCGATTGTGGTTATTTGCATCCCATTCATGAGGATGCCGGACAAGATTTATGCGAGATGTGCCAAAGCCCCTTGAATGATAAAATGGACCGGCTTTTCAGACTGCAAAATGTTTCCACAAAACGGAGAGACAAGATTACATCCGACGAAGAGGAGCGAATGCGGTTGGGGTATGAGCTATTAACTTCGGTTCGATTCAACGAGCATAGGGGACGAGTTGCATATGTGAAAGGGTATATACAACTAGATGGCCAGAATATCGCCGAGATAAACTATGGGCATACTGCCACAATCTGGCGAATTAATCTGGGATGGAAACGAAGAAAAAATCGGTCACAACTCGGATTCGCACTGGATATTGAAAGAGGCTATTGGGAACGCAATGAATCCATTGTTGAAGATTCAGATGATGAGGTGTTTTCGAATCGCAGAGAACGCGTGATCCCCTTTGTCGAAGATCGACGCAATGCTTTAATCCTGACGCCTTTGATCGATCTGAATAACTCTCTTATGGCTTCCTTACAAGCTGCGCTAAAATCTGCAATACAAATCGTTTTTCAGCTGGAAGATCAGGAATTAGCTGTAGAGCCTTTGCCGAATTATCAAGAGCGCAAAAGCATTTTGATATATGAAGCAGCAGAGGGCGGAGCCGGCATTTTACGTCGAATTTTGAATGATTCGACAATATTTAACTCGATCAGTAAAAAAGCTCTGGAAATTTGCCACTTTGATTTTGAGACCGGAGAGGATTTAAAACACGCTCCTAATGCAAAAGAAGATTGCGAAGCGGCCTGCTACGATTGCTTGTTAAATTATGGCAATCAACCTGATCATGAAATAATAGATAGAAAACCAATCAAACAGATTTTGCTCGATTATTCTCGAGCATCCATTCAAATATCGCCCGGCCAAAGCAGTCGTGAAGAGCACTTTAATAATTTGTCCAAATTATGTGACTCTGAGCTGGAGCGAAAATGGCTGCGATTTATTGAAAAACACAACCTGCGTTTGCCATCCGATGCGCAATGTCTGTTAACCAAATGCGAGTGCAGACCGGATTTTTATTATAAAGATTCTAATACAGTTATCTATATCGATGGTCCGCCACATGATTTCCCGGAGCGCAAAGAACGGGATGCGGAAAAAGATGACTGTCTCGAAGAATTCGGATTCACAGTGATCCGTTTCGATCATGAGGAAAATTGGATGAATAAGTTGGAAAAATTCAAGTTTGTGTTTGGGAGCGTATCATGAGCTATGCGGTTGGATCATTGGTTCAGGCACGCAATCGGGAATGGGTCGTGTTGCCCGGTTCTGATGACCGGCTTTTATTGGTACGGCCGTTGGGAGGTACAGACGACGAGCAGACCGGTTTGTTGCTTGACCTGGAACCGGTCGCCCCTGCGCAATTTTCCTTGCCTGATCCCGGGAAACCCGGCGATTATATGTCCTGCCGGTTGCTGCGTGATGCGCTGCGACTCGGCTTTCGTTCAAGTGCCGGGCCCTTTCGGTCTTTTGGGAAAATCGCTCTCGAGCCACGGCCTTATCAGCTGGTTCCGCTTCTTATGGCCCTGAAACTGGATCCTGTGCGACTGCTGATTGCCGACGATGTCGGAATTGGCAAGACGATCGAAGCCTGCTTGATTGCCCGTGAGTTGCTGGATCGCGGTGAAATCCAGCGCATTGCTGTATTATGTCCACCCCAGTTGGCTGAACAGTGGCAAAAAGAGCTGCATGAAAAATTTCATATCGATGCCGAGTTGGTGTTAACCCATACCGCCGGACGGCTGGAGCGACACTGCCGGCTGGGAGAGTCCCTTTTCGATCATTTCCCTTTTGTGGTCGTGTCCACTGATTTTATCAAATCGGACAGGCGCCGTGATGAATTTTTTCGCACCTGTCCGGAATTTGTGATCGTCGACGAAGCGCACACCTGTGCCTATGCCGCCGAGCGCAACCGCGGGCAGCATCAACGTAATCAATTAATTTCCGGACTGTCCGAAAAAGCGGATCGGCATCTGGTTCTGGTTACCGCAACCCCACATAGCGGCAAGGAAGAAACCTTTCGCTCCCTCTTATCTCTGGTCGAT
>CAYNUX010000610.1:0-2291 GCA_964400115.1 uncultured Cytophagia bacterium | reverse complement strand
TCTGAATTCAGATACTCTTCGAGATTGGTATATCCATCCTTGTCCTGATCCCCGTTTCTGTCCTCCGGGTCATTGGGATCAAGATTGTGGGTCGTTTCCCATTCATCCGGCATGCCATCCTGATCGCTGTCCACTGGTGCGGGTGTACTGGATAGATACGGCCAGCCGCCGACCTCATCCTGAGAATCGATGAGGCGGTTTGTTCTGTCTTTGATTCCCCGTACAATCCGCTTGTCCACCGCATCTCTTGCTTTGGAGGCACCGGCATGGGTGAGCACGATAGCATAGGCTTCCTGTGCTGATTGGGTTGCCGGCTTGTCCGCTCCCAAAACCAGTTCATTCGGTAACTCGAATATCTCTTGACTGATGCTCTGATAATTTCCGCCGTGGGTGTACCCGGTGGCAGAATAATTGTCCCGGGTAAATGCCAGATTGTTTTCAAAAAAATTGCCGTCCAGATATCCCCGCGCATGGGTTTTTGCAAACTCGGCTTTGATGCGAAAGGGTTTACTCCATTCCGCTGTATAACTGGATCCGGGTCTGTAATAGTTATTGATGATATTCATTTTACAATTGCCGAAATTGGTTGATCCGCGCCGGTTATAAACAATATTGTTACGAAAATCGACGATGCTTTCTGGCTTGGTTTTGATATCCCCTCCGAGAGTGGGATGCCTGTCCCGGCTGCTAAAGAAAAGATTGTGATGCAGGGTAATACTGCTCGTCACATCCCGGAATGAAGCGAGCATCGCATGCGGGTGATGATCGCTATGAATACTGTTGTTCAGGCTTTCACCATACATGGACCATTGCAGGGTAAAACTCCCCCCTCGCAAATCATGCGCTCCGTCTATGCCCCAGGTCACTGAGATATGATCGAAAATCACGTGTTCGATACCGTTCGTCGTGATCGCGTCCGGACTGATCTTTTCTCCCGCGGATTTATTTTCATCTCCGAGCCGAATCCGGATATATCGCACAATGATATCATGTGTGTTCATGACCGCAAAGGTCCAGTCTTTAAGGCTGATGCCATCACCAGGGGCTGTCTGTCCTGCAACGGTGATATAGGGCTTGTCGATGACCAGACTTGATTTTAATTCAATGGTACCAGACACATCAAATACGATGGTTCGGGGACCTGTTGCAGATGTGATGCCATTGCGAAATGATCCGGGACCAGAGTCGTTCAGATTGGTTACATGATAAACATCCCCCCCGCGCCCGCCTTTGGCGAAACGTCCAAAACCTTCGGCGGTGGGAAAGGCCAATGGTTGAGCTTGCATAGTGGTAGCACATAAAAATAGACCCATGATGAGCATGAAAATGAGGTGATTTTGCTTGATTGATCGATGTGATGACATTAAATTCGGTTCTCCTTTTCTTTTTTTCAAAAAGTGATCTTTCAGATGATCCATTCAGGTTGTTCTTATCCGGTCTTGTGTTTTTTAAATCTTGCCGAATATTTCTAATATACACATTTTTATGCAAATCAACAAAACCCGGAATGCATTTTTGAACGATAACAAGATATTCAGATGAATCAAAACAATCTGAAAAGATTTGTTGATTCGCTACATGATGCAAAAATACTTTTGTTCTTGTGTGCTGGAGAGTGATTTTTCAAAAATATCACCAGCAACATCTGGGGCAATGCCTATCTGGTTGTAAAAGGTAAAGCGAATCCGGATGGCACTTTTAAAGAGATCATCGATGAAAACGGCGAGCGCGTGGAGTTTATGAAATACAACAACAATAGCGATTTTGTCCGCACATGTCTCTCCGGATTGGGCAAAGAAACCCGGTATATGAGCAACAACGAGGCTGTGGCGTATTGGCATTCACAGATATCCATGAGCAAAACAGGGCAGATTACTTTTCAGTATGATCCTCATTATTGCCAATATTTTGCAAACCATTCTTCAGAATGGACACTGCACATAGCGGACTGGCTCTATGAACGACTGGAACGTAAGAGGGTCTCACAGCAGAATACAGTAGTGATTGACAAACTGGCTAAAGTGAATACCGTGGTGTTGAATCCGGGAGTCGGTAAAAGGGTTTTAACCGTTCGTTGATAGCTCAGGGTTATTTTATTTCTGCTTGTTTTCTTCCTCTCCGAGTTTTATTTTGAATGATAAACAATAGAATGCGCTCGCTGCCCAAAGAGTCGTTGCTTCTGTTGTATATTCATCTGGGTTTTTCGGTAACAATGGTTGTCGGCAAAATTTTTTTTTTTACGCTGCCCTTGCAGGGCGTAGAATAGCAGCAAAGAACAAAGCATCTTATAA
>CAYNUX010000609.1:0-2295 GCA_964400115.1 uncultured Cytophagia bacterium | reverse complement strand
GTAACCTGAAGAATGAAAATTAAATAACTTCCCTATTTGAATATTTCGGAATGAAGCCATCTTTTCGTGAAATTTCCCGAAACATCAAGAAAAAAGGAAATCTCCAAGTTGTTTATCATAAGCCTAAAGATAAAAGAGCCTCCAAAGCAATCTTTAGAGGCTCCAATTTTGTCTTTCCTATTTTTGGGCTAATTTTAATAACCGCTCTGGCGTGGCTGGAATCTGGTCAACCCGAATGCCAGTGGCGTTGTAAATCGCATTTGTAACTGCCGGCGCAACCCCGATCAAAGGTTGCTCACCAAATCCCTTGGCTCCATAAGGACCTTCATCAAATGCGCTTTCCACGATAATAGGTACAAATTCTGGTGCATCTTCGGAAGTGGGAATAATATAGGTGGAAAATCCGGGATTTATAATTTTCCCCTTTTCCGAAAGAATCTCTTCTAAAACTCCGTACCCCATTCCCTGCAAACTTCCACCTTCGATTTGACCTTCTACCAGCTTCGGATTGATGGCTTTCCCCACGTCATGTGCTGCGGTGATTCTTTTTATATCTACCTCAAAAGTTTCCATATCCACTTCTACTTCTGCAATATTGGTTGCCCAGCAATAAATGATATACGCCTTGCCAAGCCCAGTATCATCATCAAAACTTGTATCGGGAGCTGTGTTGTACCCATGAGAAGCCATGTCAAATCTTCGGCGATAGCATTCCTGGATCACCTCGCCCAGAGCAATCTCTCCATCTTCCGAGATAACTTTGCCGGCTCCCAATTTTACTTTTCCCCGAGAATTCATCATGTCCATCGCCACTGTCAAAATCGCTTGGCGAATGGAAATACAAGCATCTCGCAAGGCATTGCCGGACATCATGGTGGCACGAGAAGCCACAGTGGGACCGCTATCAGGCACCCGCGAAGTATTTGTCTTTAAGGGGCGCACGTTCTCGTAGGGAATGCCCAATTCCTCTGCAACGATCTGGGATAAAACCGTTTGCATTCCCTGTCCCATTTCTGTGGTACCCACCGCAAAAAATGCAGTGCCATCCACCATAACCTGCACATAAGCTCCGGTTCTGGAAAGGTGCTTTCCCCCTGCTCCTAAGCCAGGTCCATAAAATACATTAGAGATGCCAATGCCATATCGCACATTTCCCTTCTTTTTCTTTGGATGCAGCCATCTCTTTTTCCATTCTGCTTTTTCGGTAGCCTCTTCAAACGCCTGCATAGAGCCGACGCTGTGGGTCAACAATTGTTTCGTGGCGGTCAAATTTCCTCTGACCAATAGGTTCTTTTTTCGGATTTCGGCAGGATCCATGCCCAATTTTTCTGCCAACAAATCCATTTGCGTCTCGTGAGCAAAAGCTGCCTGGGGAATCCCAAATCCACGAAAAGCTCCACAAGGCACTTTGTTCGTGGCAATCGTATAGGTATCGGCTTTTACATTTTCGCAGCGATAGGGTCCCGGCGAATGAACGATATTCCGAAAAGCAACGACGGGACTCAGAGTAATGTATGCGCCAGCGTCCAAAAGGGTCTCGATCTCCATTGCCAAAATTTTTCCTTCTTTATTTGCCCCCAATTTATACTTAATAACTCCGGGATGTCGCTTGCTCATACAAATAATATCTTCCTTTCGGTCATAAATTAGCTTTACTGGACGCTTTGTAAGATAAGCTGCCAAAGCGGCTTGTGCTCCGATAAGCGAGGGCACATCCTCTTTTCCGCCAAATCCCCCGCCCGTGGCAGTTTGCACGACGGTTACTTTATTCAGCCCGATCCCCAGAACTTCCTCCACGCCCTCTTGCACATAAAAGGGACATTGCATTGTGCCATAAACGGTGATTCCTCCATCATCTTCGGGAACAGCAACCATGCCGTTTGGCTCTAAATAGGCATGCTCTTGATAGGGCGTGTAATATTTATGCTCGATGATTACATCTGCTTCTGCAAAACCCTTTTCCACATCCCCTTTACGGATTTTATGGTGGGAATAAAAATTTTCATCTTCATAAAGCTTTATCTCTGGATTTCGGAAGGATTCTTCTGGATCAAAAAGGGCGGGCAAATCCTCATATTCAATCTCGATTTCCTCGAGCAACTGCCTTGCCTCTCTTTTTGTATTTGCCACCACAATCGCAATCGGCTCGCCAATATATCGGGTAACTTTATCTGCCAAAAGTGGCATATCCCGAAAAACCACTGGTACAATATTTTCGCCCGGTATATCCTTCGCCGTAAAAACTGTCATATCTTCTGGATAATTTATGGATAAAATCTTTGCATGGGCGCGCAC
>CAYNUX010000608.1:0-2302 GCA_964400115.1 uncultured Cytophagia bacterium | reverse complement strand
ATCTTGAAATCACTCACGATCATTTTCAGACGCTGTATAATAAGACACCCGTGCATTTTGAAGTATACGATTCGAAACGGGTGTCCAGCCTGCGGAATTTCGCCATCAGCAATACCATCCAGATCATGGTAATCAATATCGACTCTTTTGCCAAAGATGAAAACATCATCAACCGCCCTAACGATAAACTGACCGGTCAGAAACCTATCGAATTCATTCAATGCACCCGGCCGATCGTGATTGTAGATGAACCCCAGAATATGGAAACAGAGATCCGCCGGAAGGCCATAGAAAATCTCAATTATCTCTGCACTCTGCGCTATTCGGCTACCCATATCAACCGATATAACATGGTGTACAGCCTTGATCCGGTGAAAGCGTATGATCTTGGTCTGGTCAAACAGATTGAGGTGGATTCCATCGTCACGGAAAATGATTTTAACGAGGCTTACGTTTGCCTCGAAAAGGTGACGGCGACAAAAACGTTCACATCTGCGAAAATGAAAATCGATGTAAACGCAAAAGATGGCGTCAAACGTAAAAGCGTGACCGTTCGGGTTGGTGATGATTTATATATAAAATCAAACCAGCGTGAAATTTATCAGGATGGATACATAGTAAACGGTATAGATGTAGAGTCTGGTTTTATTTCACTGTCCAACGGTGAAGATGTATATATCGGCACACCTCTGGGGGGATTGACCGATGAAGTGATGAAGGTCCAGATTCAGAAGACCATCCAGGAACATTTCATCAAAGAGAAAAAATTCAAAGATAAGGGCATCAAGGTGCTTTCGCTCTTTTTTATCGACCTGGTTGCTAATTACCGCTCTTACGATGAACAGGGCCGGCCCCAGCGCGGCAAGTTTGCTCAATGGTTCGAGGAAGCATATCAAACGATTTCAACGAAGTCAGCTTATAAAAACCTTATTCCCTTTTCCGTTGATGAGGTGCACAACGGGTATTTCTCTCAGGACCGCAGAGGGCATTGGAAAGACACCAAAGGCACCACGCAGGCTGACGATGACACTTATAAATTGGTCATGAAAAATAAAGAACAACTGCTTGATCCTGCAGAACCGCTTCGCTTTATTTTCAGTCACTCAGCCTTGCGGGAAGGCTGGGATAATCCCAATGTATTTCAGATATGCACGCTGAATGAAACCCAATCCGACATGAAGAAACGCCAGGAAATCGGGCGGGGACTGCGTCTGTCTGTGAGCGATAATGGCAACCGGGTTTTTGACAAGAGCATTAATCACCTCACCGTTATTGCCAATGAAAGTTATGAGGACTTTGCACGGCAGCTCCAGTCGGAAATCGAAGAAGACTGCGGTGTTTCATTTACCGGTCGTATAAAAAACAAACGAGAACGTGTGACTGTAACATACCGCAAAGGCTTTGAGCTGGATGGTACATTTAAATCAATCTGGGAGAAAATTAAATATCAAACCACTTACCAGGTGAATTACGATACGGATAATTTAATCAGTACGGCAGCAAAAGATGTTGCCAAAATGCCTGAAATAAAAAAGGCCGTTATTAAAACGACAAAAGCATCTCTCGATATTGAAAAGGAAGGCGTTGTTCATGATATCAGGGCTTCGTATGTAACGGTTTGGCAAGGAAAATTTCCCATCCCCGATATACTTGGATACATTCAGGAACGGACAGGCCTGACCAGAAATACGGTTTTTAACATATTACATGAATCGGGTCGTCTGGCGGATGTACTGATAAATCCACAGCACTTTCTGGATATGACGATTTCAATTCTTGCAGCCGTGCTGAACCGGTTTCTCATTGCCGGTATTAAATATGAAAAAATTGAAGAAAAGAAATACGAGATGAGATTGTTTGAAGAATTTGACATTCACCTTAACGATTTGACATTTCAAATTACCGATAAAAAGAAAACCATCTATGACAAATTCATGCCTCTTGATTCTGGTGTTGAGTCAGAATTCGCCAGTGAGTGTGAAAAGCGGGAAGATATCAAATTCTATTTTAAACTTCCATTCTGGTTTAAAATCAAAACCCCCATAGGTCCATACAATCCGGACTGGGCACTCATAAAAACAAACGAAAGTACGGTCTATTTTGTCGCTGAGACAAAATCGAAAAATCAGGAACTGCGAGAGTCTGAAAAACAGAAGATAGCATGCGGAAAAGCGCATTTTACGGAGTTTCATGATATTAGCTTCAGGCAAGTATCAACGGTTTCTGATCTTGATTATTGATAACACATATAACGAATAAGCGTTGCACTCGACCTGAGCGCAGCGAAGGTCGATGTGCGAAC
>CAYNUX010000607.1:0-2305 GCA_964400115.1 uncultured Cytophagia bacterium | reverse complement strand
ATTTGCACTCAAAGTGGCAGCGGCATCCTGCCGCTGAAAGGAGCGGCTGGAAGCCACTTCCACAAAGTGTAAACTACTTTTTGCACATTTTGAAGGATGCCCAAAGCTCTTTGGGCTTCTATTAGGTGGTCGTCAACAATATCCTACTTAGTGTCCATCCATAAATGGCCAATTGGCCCGATATCCGCGTTGCGCTCAAAAATTTTATCCTCGAAATATCAAATATATGCCTGTGGTAAAATTTTTCGCACGCCTCCATCTCGACCCAATTTTCCGGTTTCTGGATGGACACTACTTAACGCCCGCGGTTACTTGCAGGGCATGAATGGCTTCTTTGAGATCAATTTTCCGGTCTCCACTGACATCGCCTTGCACGGGTGGCATTTTCGCGTAAGTTAGGCTTATATTGCCGGAATAAGCTCGATAAGAGTTGTCATTAACTCTCAGGTGAAGACCTATTTTAAGATCATCTTCTTCGGTTTCCAAAAGATTCAAAAGATGTTTTGGAACAAATAGGTAGCCCATATGGGCTGGCACTCTTGTATAAATTTCAGGGGAAGACCATCCACCACTATCCAAGCCACGGACCCAGGCCCTGATAGAAGTATTTATTGTATGATCAATAGTAGTCGGAGGCTCCCACTTCCAAATGAGATTTCCTTCTCCATCAAAAGTAGCGGAAAAAGAAGCCGATGATATTATAGGCAGCTCAACATCATTCAATGTACAATCTCTATAAACATCATAAGCTCGTCCATGGACATCGGTTGCTTGAAGATGGTATTGTCCGGCTTGAAGTGGTTCGTCAAATTCAACTCGATAATAGCTCTCCTCATTCAAATGGTCGTCATAATTCCACCGCCCATTCTCGGCATCATAGTGTCCGGTTACTATTTTATACGGTCCGCCAAATTCAGCCACTTTCAAGGCCACTTCGCTTTCATCAGGGGCGAACAACTTGATCGAATCGATTGCATCCTCAAGAATGTAATTGCCTCCTTTGTCCACAACCGCAAAATGTGCGACGTTGAATTGTCTGCCGTCAGCGAATTTTCTTTTCTGGACATACCACCAATTTATCAAATAATCGATCACTTCAATATCACCGCATCCCTGGCCAAAAGCGCCGATATCCGATCCACCTTCTCCCGCCCCTAAACAAGGGGAATTTGATGCCAACGTGAAATGGTGTAGAACTGGATCACAAAACCGTGGATCTTCATTAGAAACGCCTATTCCTTCCGCGCCACCTTCAATCAGTGAATAAGCAAATGTTACATCGCTCTCATCTCTCCAATTATTCCTGTTGTTGCTCCAAGCAATCGAATTGAAAAAACTAACCTCTGATTGCCAAAAGCCAAATCCACCAGCCGAATTATCCGCGATTGTCACATTTCTCATGTCACCTGTAGAATTGTTTATTTCGACACCTTCATCACCATGGTTGTCAGCCACAACCGTGTTTTTAATTAAAAAATTACTACCGCCGATCCGAATCCCACTGGCGCCATTTTCAGCGTAATTATCAACAACAAAGCAATCATGAATTTGAATTTCTCCAGAACCAGACAAAATCCCACCACCACCCCATTCATCCACGCCAATTGCATTGTTGTTACGGATAGTGCAATTCCGAATAATCGACGAACCTTGATGGATATTAATTCCTCCTCCGCCATGGTCACCGGCCCGACCATTTTGAACAATGAATCCCTCAAAAAGTGTGGATGAATTTTCCAATGCAACGCATGGTCCGTTGTCACCTCCATCGATGATTGTTTCATAGCTATCAAAATCTTGTGACCAATCAACTTCAGTGAACCCGCCGGATACAGTCAAATTTTTATCATAAATGCCAATAGCCCCATATACTCCTTGGGCCACATGTATTCGATCCCCGTCAATAGCCTCATCGATGGCTTTTTGTATTGAAGCAAAGGGTAACTCACGGCTGCCATTTCCTGTTTGGTCCGAGCCTTCGTTAATCGATACATGCCAATCCGCCGCCAAGCCCCGCACAGGCAGAAAGAACATAAGCGCTAATGTTAAAAACCATCCCAACCGCCTACAATACATTGTTTTTGATCTCATACTTCCTCCCTGGCGAAATAAGTTTATAAAAGTCGGCCTTGATCATTGGGCCATGATCATCGTTTAGGCCATTCAATTGCCCGCGCCCCTTCAGACCTCATGGGTTGGTCGCACTCAACCTGGGTTGAAACCCCAGGCTATATGCCGTTGCCGCTCCGGGGCATTCATTGGCCGAGACGATGATCGAGGCCGTAATTTCTATTTGATCATAAAA
>CAYNUX010000606.1:0-2311 GCA_964400115.1 uncultured Cytophagia bacterium | reverse complement strand
GATTACCGACTTGGCTGAGAAATACGGTCATTCACCGGAGACCGTTAATATTGAAATTATCGGCACCAAGCCCGGTGAAAAGTTGTATGAAGAATTGATGACGGATGAGGAGATTCGAAGAAGTATTGAGCTGGAGCGGTATTTTGTTGTCAAACCGGCCTTTGTCTCCCTGTATCGCGATGTCAGGGATAACTATGATGGGGTTATCAGTGAACAGGTAGATCGTCCTTATCATTCCGCCAATGAGGCGCCGCTGGCCCAGGATGAATTGCGACTGTTTCTGCATGACAATAATCTCCTGGAAGGCGAGGAAAAAGAGGCGTATACCCCGGATCAGCGGTTCTGGGGGTAAGGCATGAGGCAGCAGCGAAAAGAACTGTTTGAAAGAATGAAGTCCCGACATTTTTTCTGGAGTTATTCCAGAGATATTGTGTTTGAGGACATGAATAAAGAGGTTTTGGTGGAAACGGTTCTAAAGTATGGGGATGTAGAGGATATAGAGCGGCTGTTTTCCTGTTATGATTATGCGGACATCCTTGATGCCTGGGCAAAACGTGTTTTGTTTGATAAGAGATTTGATAAGTTGAACTTTTATTTATCAAAAATTTTTTTTGATATTGATCTGAATCAAATCAAGCAAAAGAAGGCGGCATATGACCGGACAAATAAGCTCAGGATGCTTGCTGCCCGGGACTGAACAAGTACTGAAAGACCTGAGCGCGCAAGCGGATTTTCTTTCGGATTATGTCCTGGTTGGTGGTTCAGCTTTGTCGATAAGACTTGCTCACAGATTAAGCGAGGACCTTGATTTTTTTACATTTGAAGATCGTTTTGACAAGAGGCGGATTTTTGATTTTTTCCAGGGGAAAAATTATCAGCTTGTCAATGAGGCCCGGCATCAGATCGACCTGGTTTATAATGGCGTAAAGATGACTTTTTTCAACGCCAAATGGGATTTTTTGAAACCGGAACAAAAAGGGCGATTTCATCTTGCTTCCCTGGAACATCTGGCGGGAATGAAAGTTCATGCACTTTTTTTACGAGCGACATATCGTGATTACTATGATATTTACGTCCTTTCACAGAAATTCAGCTTGGATGAGCTTTATGCCCATGCCCTGGCCTTTATCGAGGGATTGAATTATAAGCTGTTTTCCATGGCTTTAATCTACGTGGATGATATCGCAGATGATGATATCTCCCATTTGCACCCAAAATATTCTGTTACAAAAAAGGAGATCAGCGAATATTTTATCGGTAAGCTGAAGAAGCAGCGATAGAAAATTTCAAGGGGTTTGTCTATGTCACATGTATTGATTTTAGGGGGGGACGGCTATCTGGGCTGGCCCACGGCCATGTATTTTTCCGACCGTGGTTTTGAAGTAACCGTGGTGGATAACTATTTTCGCAGAAATGCCTGCACGGAACTGGATGTGGGGATGTTGTATCCGGTGCCCACGCTGGTGGAACGCGCGAAATTATGGCATGAAAAAACAGGAAAAGAGATCAAGGTTGTCATTGGCGACCTGACCGACGCGGAGCTGATGCGGGGGCTCTTTGAGGGGCGGGTAAGTTACGCCTGGGCGCTGGATAAGAATTTTACCGGCGTTCCGGAAACGGTCATCCATTATGCCGAACAGCCGTCGGCTCCGTATTCTCTGATAAACTACAAATATGCCAACATTACCCTGTCCAACAATCTTCTGGTGACGAACAACTTGATGTTTGCCTTGAAGGACCTTTCTCCGGAAACCCATGTCGTGCACATCGGGACCATGGGGGAATACGGCACCCCCAACATTGATATCGAGGAGGGCTGGCTGGAGATTGCGCATAAAGGGCGGCGGGACACGTTCCTTTTCCCGCGCCAGGCCAGCTCCCTCTATCATACCACCAAGATTATGGACACGGATTTAATGTGGTTTGCGGTCCGGATGTGGAATTTGCGGATTACAGATCTGATGCAGGGCCCGGTGTACGGGTTTGAGACGGCAGAAACCGGCGATGATGAACGCCTTTATACCATTTTTAACTACGATGAGATATTTGGCACGATCATCAATCGATTTGTTACCCAGGCAATTGTCGGCTATCCTTTGACGGTTTACGGCAAAGGCGGCCAGACAAGGGGGTATTTAAATATCAATGATACCCTGCAATGTGTCTACAAAGCATATCAGTCGCCGGCCTCTCAGGGTGAGCTGCGCATTTTTAATCAGATTATGGAAACCTTTTCCGCCAATGATCTGGCTGAAAAAGTCCAGCAGATCGGAAGAGCACACGTCTGAACTCCAGTCACGTGAAACGATCT
>CAYNUX010000605.1:0-2315 GCA_964400115.1 uncultured Cytophagia bacterium | reverse complement strand
GATTATTCATTTGTAAACTGCAGAGTGTATAACTTTGAGCCTCTCATCTCAAGAACAATCTGTACCGTTTTGCCGGCGAGCTCGGATATATCTTTACCTTTCTGCATCCACTCTATTTCTTTTTCCAGAAAATCTCCGTTGATATAAACGCATTCATCGACTGCGAATCCCTCAATTGGGGTTCCATTTTCATCCAATAATCCGACTTGTGCATAGCCCGTCGCTTCGGTATCAATATTGATGACGAGTCTGTTGCCTTTAAAAACCAAAGGTTTTGTGATAACCGTTATCTCTTTCTCATAAGGAGAATCGAGTGACACAAAACCGTCAAGTCTCTGGACCAGTCTGATCACGGATCTTTTATCATCATATTTTACCCAGGGTGCATGATAATGCGGTTCACAGAACACATATTGCCAGATTTGATTCTCACGTTTTACCATGCCGTAGGCGATATAAGCGGTTACAAAATCAATCCCCTGATGTCTGCCGATGCCGACATATGCGGGTCTTGGATATCGTTGCCAGTCAACGCCGTTGCGGCTTGCCGAAAATTGAGTTTCAAGCGGCCCGGAGCCGAGCTGCCTGCTTTCCTCGAAAAGGATACTTCTTTCTTCCGGTAATGATTCCTCATAATGAAAATACATCACAGGAAAAGCCACATACGTATCCGGTGCCCACGGGTATTTATGAGCTTTGGGAATATAAACATCCGTTTCCCGCGGATCCAGGCTGTCGATTGGCGAAAAAATCCAGGGGTATTCCAAAGAGAAACCGCCGGGAGTCAGAGGACCGTTATCAAGATACCAGGGACTGTATTCAGCAATCCGTTTTCCCTCGGCTCTTTTTTTTGTTTCAGCCAGAGTCAGAGGAGTGAACGGCCAGGATCGTAATAAATCCTTTGTTTCCGTCATCACAAAGTCACGCTGAGTATCTCCGGTCCGGGTGCGGCCGAAATCTGATCGGTGAAATGTCGTATAGACCTGTTTTTGATCATCATAATAAATATTGGCCTGCGAGCCCGAACGGAACGGTAGTACAGGCTGTTTATAGCGTTCAAAACTCAAACCGTCTTTGGAATAAAATATGGAAACAGCTCTGCGGTGATAGTCGCTTATATATTTATATCGTTCATCGTCAGGCGCATGAGGATCCAGAAAGACAATCCCCATGCCCACATTTTTATGCAGGACAATATTGGTACGACCTTTATAGTGACCGTTCGGCAAATCGGGTGCTGTAAAATGAACGCCATCTTTTGAAATCCATACAGCCAAATAGTCATCCTCAACCGTGGTATAGATACGAATGTTTCCGTCTTTGTCTTCAACAACACTGAGATGTTTTCGAAAATGTCCCTTGATATTTGTCAAAACAATTTCTTCCATACGCGGAGGATTGACAACAAATTCAGCGTCTCCGGTTGTTTCAAGAAGGGCATCATCAATAAAAAGATGTTTTCGAGAGCCCAGTTTGATGGGTTGATCAAGTTTTTCCCCGTCGAATAACAGTTCAGGCCCGGCAATCAAATTATTTGTTCTTTCCAGATCATGCAGATAAGAGAAACTTTGGGGCGGCGTGAATTTGTCTGGATATATCATACCTTGAGAAAACCGCAATTCATCAATCCTGCCTTGAAGGGATTCCTTCCACAAACCGTTTCTTCCCACACTCATGTAATCCTCTTCACCCACCGGCAGCGGCTTTAACGCTTCAGAATTCTCCCAGCTGATCATCTTTCCATTGACAAAATAAGTCAATTGGTTTTCTCTTGAATCATATACAAACGCAAGATGCTGCCATGCCTCCGCTTCAAGCGAGGAAGGAATCTCGATCAGAGTTCGGCTCGGTTGATTATAAAAGATAAATTGGCCCATATCCCGGTCAAGTTTCAATGTGGTATAAATCCGGTTCTCCCCTCTGGGCCCCGTCCCTATCTCAAAAACGGTTCCGTTTTCATCAGTCTTGCGCAACGGGTAAAACCAGAATTCCACAGTCCAGTCAAAATTACCAAGATTTAAATCTGTTTGAGTAACCTGGGGGAAACCGACCTGTTTGCGCAGGTGAGTTTCTCCGCTTGTCATTAAAGCGGCAAAATCGGCATTGAACCAGGACATCGGCTCTAAACTCCGCCCATCAGGTACGGGCAGTTGGGTCAAGCCAAATCTCACCATTGCTTCAATCTCTACATATTCAAACTCTGCTTGTCTGACCGGTAGCAAGGCATTTCCGAATTTACCGTTTACAATTTCCCCGCCCAAACCGAGCACCAGGGGGTAATCATTGTCAGATAAATCAGACAGAACACAACTCGG
>CAYNUX010000604.1:0-2319 GCA_964400115.1 uncultured Cytophagia bacterium | reverse complement strand
CCCGATAGCCAAAATGGCGACCACTGACATTTGCAGGGCGATGGCAAAAAGATTATTCACGGTTAAAAAATAGGGGGAGAGAATAGTGAGAAGGATCGCCATGACGATCAAGCTCATAAATGGTGCTGCTTTTTTGCCCATATCTCCGAGATTCATAGACAGATTCCGATGATGATTTTCGCTGTTCCGGGATTATCGCATTAATTAACATCATTATGCGGATAAATGCAAGTCGAAATTGGGTCACGCGCAAATGAGGCAAGCAGGCGAGATTCCGGATCAGGGAAAGCATAACGGATCGGAAATTAAAAAAAGGGCATCTGAAATAAAGATGCCCTTTTTTAATGTTTTCAGGCTTTTTTCCTGTGTAAAAGCTTGTGAATGATGCGATCGAGCCCGGCATAGAATCCGGTCTGGCTCACGGCAATAACGAACAGAGCCGCAAACTCTACCAGGTTTTTGTTGACGATGAGGTAATTTCCTTCCGAAGGAATTGAGTAATAGTAACCGACCCACAGGGGATTACACAGATAGTAGAGCAGGATCAAACCCATACCGGCCACAGCAGCGGTACGGGTAAATGCACCCACGATGAGGCCGAGTCCGATGAGGATGAGACCCCAGATATTCAGCTGATCGACGATATTCAGAACAGCAGGATTGTTGGCCATCCAGTGAAACATTGGGGCGAATATTCCTTTTGATTGCATTAAAAATCCGGAAGAAGACCAATTGCCTTTCATCAGTTTGGCAATTCCTTCATATAGAAAATGCCAACCGATCATTACGCGCAGGATAACCATAGCGATCATCTGCAGCTGAGAGAGTTCTCGTGTTTTCATGATTCCCTGATTCCTTTATGATTGAACAGATTCATTGGCTGATTCTTATCAGACGTGAAATTCGTCCTCGGAAAATGACAGTTTGCGATTGGCTTCGATGGACTCGTTGACTTTGAGCACAGCCACGGCTGTTTCGTAGCCGATTTCAGCCGGGCAATTCAGGGTCTCGAGACCACGAACCGTATTAAAAAAATTGCTCAAGTGCGGCAAATGATAAGGATCGTTGAACACGATCGGAATTTTATGTTCATCCGGAGCCAGGGTTTCACGCACATCCAGCACCGCTTCGGATTCTGCTTTCATTTCCTGAATTTTGGGGGGAGAGATATAGCCTTTTCGGATCCATTCATCCCATGCCGGAGCAGTGGGTTCACGGTATAGCGAGCCACGGCTGCCCGATTCCGAAATGACCAGAGTGCCCTGATCGCCCATAAAGGTCTCGAAATATCCCTGACTGCTGTTGGTGGTTTGTGTCTGGTAATAGGCCTGAGCAGGTCCCTTTGGTGTTTCATATTCATATATGACCATGACCGTATCATACCATTCATGAGTATCTTTGGGATAATAGAGATGACCACCTCTGGCACTGACGGATGTTGGATTTGATCCCAGGTACCAGTTATAGATGTCAATTTGATGCGATCCCAAATCCACGATGGGGCCGCCACCCAGGCCTTTGAACCAACGCCAATTGCGGAACTGACGCATATTGTCGAAACCATATTTCTTTAGGCGATCTTGAGGAATCTCGTATCGGGAGGACCAGCCACGCTGGGGTTGTGCGGATCGGTTCCACTGTCCGTTTACCGTGATGATCCGTCCCAGAATCTCTGCTTCGGCTATCAAATGTTCATAGCTGTGAATATATTTGGGATGACTGCGGCGTTGATGGCCGATTTGCAGCATTTTGCCGGTACGGCGGGCTGTTTCCACCATTTTGCGCGCTCCTTCCAGGGTATTGGACATCTCTTTCTCGCAATAGACATCCAAACCGGCTTCCATACACGCAATGGCGTGTTCAGCATGCCAAAAATCGGGAGTGGCAATGACCACGGCATCCAGGTCTTTTTCTTTTTCCAGCATTTCGCGATAATCGATATAGCCATTGACCTCATGACCGTACTTGCCCAATATGTTGACAGTCTTTTTCAGGTTAAATTCTTCCCATATATCGCAGACAGCCTTGAATTTCAGGTTAGGCAATTTAAGCATGGCGTTGAGCAATACATATCCCTGCTCACCGGCACCTAAAAGTGCGATATTCAGAGGTTGCAGATCCTCCTGAACCTGTTCTTCGGACTCTTTTTCTTCTTGAAATGCTTGGTCATAACTCGCTTTTTTGTGCAAGGCATAGCCAAAAAGCCCTAATACAGGTAATGTTGCCGAACCTTGTAAAAAGTCTCGCCGGTCGATTCCCTTGCTCTCACCGGCACCTAAAAGTGCGATATTCAGAGGTTGCAGATCCTCCTGAACCTGT
>CAYNUX010000603.1:0-2325 GCA_964400115.1 uncultured Cytophagia bacterium | reverse complement strand
TGGAGCTTTAAGTTTCAATTTCTGGCGCATAGAATAGAGATCCAGATCGTATGCCTTGGCCAGCGAAATCAATTTGTCCTCATCATTCATTTTTTGAACAGCAGAACTGACAACCCAGAACAGGGACGGAGGCTGAGAATCACTTATGGCCTCATAAAATCGCGCCAGCCCCTCTACAGAACTGGAAGGCGGAAACCCATGAAATTTGTGCATTCCCATGTCGATATTCCGATCAAGCCGAAGTTGAAGCCAGGCGGCGCTGCTCTGCTTCAACCAATTCATTAAATATGGAGTCTAGTGATCGTGTGATCGACCATTCTGGATAATCAATTTGAAATTTCCTGAGGTCTGAATAATAGCAAATATGATCGCCCTTTCGCGGCTGATCCAAGTAATCATGGTCAAATGACTTACCCGTCCGCCCGGTAATTTCAGCGATGGCCTCGATCATGGAAACAGAGTTTTCTTTTCCTCCACCGAGATTATAAACCGCCCCGGGTGATGGATCGGCTAAATAATAATCGATGGCCTGGCAAACATCGTAAGAATGAATGTTATCCCGCACTTGTTTCCCCTTGTACCCGATAATCGTATAGGGGCGCTGATGGACGACGCACTTAACCAGATAGCTTAGGAAGCCATGCAATTCGACTCCGCTATGGGATGGGCCGGTCAGGCAGCCGCCTCGAAAACAAACGGTGTTCATTCCAAAGTATCGCCCGTACTCTTGGACCATTATGTCCGCTGCGACTTTTGAAGCGCCGAAAATACTGTGGAGACATTGATCCGTGGGAGTTGTTTCAGAAATACCGTGCTGCTGATGTTCCTCGGCATAGTCGAATCGCGTTTCCAATTCCCTGAGGGGCAACTCATTTGGGCGATCACCATAAACCTTATTCGTTGATATGAAGACGAACGAGGCCTCCGGTGACGATCGGCGGGTGGCCTCTAACAGATTGATGGTGCCCGCAGCATTGACATCAAAATCATCGAGTGGAATTTTCGCCGCAAGGTCATGAGAAGGCTGGGCGGCGCAGTGAAGAACAGCATTGGGCTTCAGACTTTCCACCAAATCCAGAACTACCTGTCGGTCTCGAATATCAAGGGCATGGCACTGAAAATTTTTCGTCTCGCGTTTCAGCCGCTCAAGGTTCCAGCGTGTATCGCCTTCGGAGCCAAAAAACGTTTGCCGCATATTGTTATCAAGCCCATGCACCTGCCACCCATGAGCATCAAAGTAGGTGACACACTCTGATCCTATCAGGCCACTGGAGCCCGTAATGAGGATTGATTTTGCGCTCATGAAACTCTCCTGATAATCATTCGAAGGATGCCATTTTCCTGGCTGAGTAGGCAAGCATGGGTTCAAAAATATTAGAGGCTGTTTCAAAACTTATGAAAGTAACGAACCTGAATTCAAAATTTCAAGTACGAGGCGCGCAAAGCGAGGTCCGACGGGAGCTTACATCAGTAAGTGACCAAGGCCGAGTCTGCAGTGCAACGAAGTAATTGGGGTTTTGAAACAGGTTCTAATCATTCTCACAATCATGCTGGACATCTTCAATAGAGAATGCCAATAAACAATCTGAGATGAGTTTTGAGAAAAGTGGATGATCCATGCAAAAAACAATTCTAGTCATTGATGATGAGGAACGCATTGCCACGAGTTTGGATTCTCTTTTGACCGAGGAGGGATATGATGTGGATATCGCCCTCAGTGGGACGGAGGGTCTGGAGAAGCTGAAAGAAAAAGAGTATCACCTTGTCATCACCGACTTGCGCATGCCCGAAGTCGATGGATTCAAAATCATGGAATACATCAGTCATCATATGCCGAATGCCGCCGTGATTATTATCACAGGGCACGCTTCCATGGAATCCGCCATTGAAGCCATTCATCAAAAGGTTGTCGATTACCTGACAAAACCTTTCGAGTTCGATCACCTGTTGGCCTCGATTGAAAAAGTTTTTGCGCAGTTGGAAGCGGAAGGCCTCCGCGAAGATATGCGACGAATGATTACCCACGATATTAAGGTTCCCCTGAATAGTATCATCGGCTTTGCGCAATTTATCGAGGACGGCACCGCCGGAGAAGTCTCGAATAAAGCAAGCGAGTTTGCCTGTAAAATTTCAGAAAACGCCCAGCGAATCGTTGGACTGTTAGACAACTACCTGACCCAAACGCGTGCTGAATCGGGCAAGCTGGAAATCATTCGAGAAAAATTCAACCTCAAGAAAACAATTCAGGAAGCTGTTCATATTCTTCAAAACGAGTTTAATCGTAAGCATATTGAATTGCACGTTGATCTGAGCAACGATGCTGGC
>CAYNUX010000602.1:0-2329 GCA_964400115.1 uncultured Cytophagia bacterium | reverse complement strand
CCCCCCTCCGGGGGGCTTCCTGAGGCCACCCGCTCTGCGGGTGGAGATTCACTGTGGCGTAGAAAAACGGTGGACGGTGTCCCGCCCCATTCACGAAACAAGTCTGTCTGTCTTTTCTTGCCGTAATCTCTCCCAACCTGATCAAAAACAACGGTGATACCCAAAAACGAACCGATCAAAACCAGCAAATTCTTTGAAGAGGTAATTTGTTCCGGGAAAAAGGAGGCAGCAATTAAAAAAAGCGGCGCCAGGACAATCATAGTGGGAGCATAACGCGCTTTGATCGAATACGCATCCAGGGCTTTGAATTCCATAATTAATCTCCTCTGGTAAGTTCTTGGGAATCAATCCATCACCTCAATATAAATCCCATAATTCTTGCCCCGTCCTTGAATCAACATCAGAGGCGGCAACCCGGCTTGTTGCATGTGCGCACGTAACCAACTGAATGCGTCCATATCATCGCGGCTGGGTAGAATCGACACCCCATCGGGATGAGAATGCCACTCCCCTACATAGACGAGATTGCCGGCCGTTCTGGTTTCGACCTTTTTCAGCTGATCGGGCAATCCTTTGCACCCTCGGATGTACACCGTCGGCCATTCCTGGCTGTCGGGCGGGGATGGAATGGTATCGATGAGGTAGATAATCCGGCGGTTCATATCGTGAGCGCCGAGAATAATACCGCCGGTTTCGTTTGGCAATCGTTCCGACCGAAGGCGGGTCAGCTTTGAAAGAAAAATTTGATCTGTCCGGATATGCCAGTTGTTTCCATTCATTTCAATCAAAGGAGATGTGGAAATTCCTGTGAATCCCACATCATGCAAATCCGATTGAATGCTCCATATGCCTGCAAATGAATCTTCATTGGTGAGCACCTTTTTTATTGCATTGGAGCAGAGGGATGCATGCAGAGAAACGAGATCTTGGGGCACCCGCGAAGTCAAATCCCGACACGATTGGGCATACCTGATTCTCCGACCTGATACGGTCAAATGGTTATGAAACTGTTCGGTGGATATCAGCTCCCGGTAATACTGCATTTCGAGAATGTCGAGGGGTACACTGCGGCCCGTATCCTCCGCCAGAAGAACCGATGCCCCTCCGGTAGGCGTGAAAAACGCCGATATGCGGCGGCATTTGGATTCGAGATCCAAGGCCAGGTAGCGGGCCACGCTGACGGAGGCCGAAGCATCTATAATGGTGCCGGCCCCGTCAAAGGCTTTCGTGATTAATTCCTTTTTTTCAGCGGGGTTCAGGACCTCGGCAATAATAGGGGTAGCAACCGGCTCACCGTCGATCATTCTATTTGCTGTCCATGATAAACTGTCGGATTTGAACTGACCGATGAATTCCCCATCCAGCGCATGGCGGACCAAATTATGGGGAAGAAGGCGATCATCATCGATGATGGTCCATTTGCCGAATCCCGACCGCACTGCATTGAGGAAGATCTGAGATCCGAGGGCGCCGCCTCCGATCAGAACCATTTCATGGTCATTGGGTTTTTCCATGCCGCTGAGCAGGGCGGCAACTTTTCTGGATAAGGACCGGACCGATTTAAGAGGAAATATCTGCACATTCTCGCCTTGGCGTGCCTCATCTATTGGAAAATTCCATCCGATTTCTCCATTCTGTATCACCCATAGGCCGAGTTCGATTCCGAGGTTTACGAGATTCTTTTCGCAGGCAAAACCCCACACTTCAACTTCTTCAATAGATCCTCCCTCCTTTCTGGTCTTCGGAAAACCGACCAAAAGAATCGGCAAGGATTCGGAAAAAAACTTTATTGAACAATCACTATTTTTCCATTGTTTTAGTCGAAGCCTCATTTCGGATATCAAATCAAACCCCGAATCCTTCATGAGATCCGCAAGCTGTTTAATCGTGGCGGGTTGATGTCGAATAATGCCGTGAGTAGTCGCATTCCCCATGATACCCATGGCAACGAAGGGAGGTTTTTTTTTTGATTTCACTGGCATCCAACCCGTGCGCAATCAACATCCATTTTGGATCTTTATCTCTGGATACTCGATAAACCAGAACAGGCACACTGTCCTTTGAATCAATATGGTTGAATACTTCATCAGGAATAACGATGGTGCCTCCGATGTTCACCAGGAGAGGTTCCAAAGGCTGATCCTCCTGATGGAGTTGGCCCTTGGCGGTCAGGGCCAACCAGCTTCGAATCCTTTCTAAAAACCGGAGCGGGGTCCAGTGCAATTTAACATCATGGGGGTCTTCCTCGTACAAACAGAGACTTCGGGGGTACTCATATGGGTGTGGCTCTTTTGCGATACCAATAAAATGTATTGATTCAAGTCAATTA
>CAYNUX010000601.1:0-2330 GCA_964400115.1 uncultured Cytophagia bacterium | reverse complement strand
CCATCGATCGTGTCCGTCTTGATCTCTGTTTCCTCTTTATCTGGCATATTGTCTCACCGTTGATTCATCCTTGCCCACCAAGGGCCATACTCAAAATACACTACCCCCATTTTACCACACTTGGATAATCTTTCAAACACTTGACCAGAAACCCCGACAAGTGTACAATTTAATTTAAACTCTAGCCTGATCAACGCTCGAATGAATCCTGCCAGCATGATGATCCAGGCGCATCTAGGCACTGAGTGAGGCCGGATCAACTTAAAAGTATCTGCACCTGACTTGTATCTGCAGACCGTAGGGAGGAAACACATGTCACTTATTGAACACTTGAGAAAAGCACGGATTTTTAGCGGCTTATCAGAGAATGAACTAGCACGAATCGCAAAGTTATGTGAACAAAGAGTTTACAATCAAGGAGATACCGTCCTCAGCGAAGGGGAATCCAGCCGAGAATTATTTATCATCGGAACTGGAACAGTCCAAGTTTCACTCTCTACAGCCAGCGAATCCTCCACACCCCTTATTAATCTCGGCGAAGGTCAAGTCTTTGGCGAGATGGCCTTGTTGGACCAGGGAGCACGTTCGGCTACCATCAAAGCCCTTAGTAACGACACGGCACTCTCGGTGATTGCCCACGACACCTTTATGAACCTGTGCGAAGCGGACAATCACATCGGTTTCATCGTGATGCGCAATCTCGCCGCCGAGATGTCTTTCAAACTGCGCTATCGCAATATCGTCGAACAGATGGACAATCAATAACTCATATTTATAGGAGCAAACCCGATGATCTATCGCGTAAGCTATATGGTCCGTGGCAATGTGCGGGGAAAAAAACATCCAGGTCTGACCCGTGACCAGGAAAAGGCTCCCAATGTGGGAGAAGAGATCAAAATGGGAGAGGACGTTTTCAAAGTGATTGAAGTTCAAGAGTTGATTCCCCCGATGGGTGGGTTTAGCTTCTTACACGCCACCTGCCAATGGCTGCCGGACGCATAGGGTAAAAAACTTAATTTCCATAGACGGCCACCACAATCTGAGGAGTGACATAGACCTCCAAAAAGGCCGCCAGTATCAATAACGGTAACACAACCAAAATGAAAGTTTTTACAAAGTCAGCCAAGGCCCACAGCCAACTTTGCCCCACCGTCATGCCTGTCGGCGGGGAGATCACCGACGCACCCAAACGCAAAGCCATCGCTGTGGCAAATATAGCTGCCGGCAACTCGACCAGGCCATGAGGCAAAACAAAAGCACCTAGAAAAATCAAAGGATTATAGCCAGATGCCGCAACTTGGATGGTTAAAAACCCTATCAACGTGACGGGAGCCATCAATATCACCACCGCAATAGCGCCAAAGGAAAAGATGGCCAGCAACGTGGCCATCAACAAAGAGCGCACATTGTTAAACAGGATTCCCCGCACGGAAAAATCAGGCAGAAAACTCCCTCCTTCGAACTGATTAAACACCTGGGGATCAATCTCTTCAAAAGAAAATATATCGGCAGGAAAAGGCCATTGGGTTGCACAAAGTCCGCCGAGAATCATTCCTCCTACCAAACACAAAAGCACAAAACCCACAGGCAAACGCTGTTGGCGCAGTGTCTGGGGCACATCCACACGGTAAAAACGGATCAAGCGCGCTTTCCAACCCTCCGGTTCAAAAGCAGGCCTCTCTTGATCTCCAGAAAGTTCGGCCGGAGAGCTAAACAGATAACGCTTGAACGTCTGCCAATTTCGCCTGAGATTAAGGCTATCAATCTCGCGCCCCAACAGCTCTTCTCGATTAAAGATACGCACACCCATGCGCACCAGGAGCAAATCAACGACCAATAAACCAAAAAAGACACACCATAACATGTCATAACGTGACCAGAACATCAACAAGGCTTCTCCCTGCATCAGTAAAGCCATAGGAATGATGATGAAACTGGCCAGCAGATTTGAAGCGCGCACGCTCGTCGTCTGGCTAGAAACCACAACTGCGCCCGACACCATCACCAATGCCTCGGCGGTGGTTAAAAGCACAATTTGGACTAGCAGCAAGAGAGGCGGGCGATAATCAATGGAAAAGAACAAGCCAAGTAAATAGACGCTGATGCCCAGATAACTGGCTAAAACGGGTGGGATCATCGAGGATAACATCTTGGCCATATAAAGCTGTGTATTCGAAAGGGGGGTGGCCAACAAAGGCTCCAAACTTTTGCGCTCTTTTTCACCCACAAAGGTCTCCAAAGCGATGACCAGCGAGAATGAAATAGGGAAAAACCCCACGACCATCAACAAAAACGGTATCGTCTGTTCGCCGATGATTTTTGCGCCATAG
>CAYNUX010000600.1:0-2338 GCA_964400115.1 uncultured Cytophagia bacterium | reverse complement strand
TATAATCTTTTTTTTTTGCAAAAAATCAGAAACAGGGTCGACCCCGCCATGAACAAAGACATGAAAAAGGCAATAAATTTGGGATGGTCTTTGAAAAAATTACCGCCGATTCAACCCATGACATATTGCCCGGTGCCAATATCTTCATAGAGGGCACCAATATCGGCACGGTTTCTGATGCCTCGGGTCAATATATTATCAAAAGAGTCCCGGCGGGTCAATATACACTTTTGGCCACTATGATGGGATATGGAGCCGTGGAAAAAACGATCTCTGTTCAGCCGCGGGAAAAGGTCAGAGTCGATTTCCATCTGGCCGAGTCTGTGATTGAAATGAACGAAATTGTCGTCACCGGAACCGGCATGCCGCAGCTTTATGAAAAAAGTCCGGTCAAAACAGCCCTGGTTCAACGTGAGATTTTTGAATCGTTCAAAGCGGCAAACCTGGCACAAGCCATCGATTTTACTACCGGTGTTCGCGTGGAAGGTAATTGCCAGAATTGCAATTTTACTCAGGTGCGGTTGCTCGGTCTGGAGGGCCATCACACGCAAATTCTTATCGATAGTGATCCTGTCATCAGCAGTCTGGCAGGGGTTTACGGACTGGAACAAATTCCGCAAGAGATGATCGAACGGGTCGAAATCATCAAGGGCGGCGGTTCTTCCCTCTATGGCGGTCAGGCCATTGCCGGGGTCATTAACCTGATCACACGGCGCCCGATGCATAATGAAATGACACTGGAATACGATCATGGATCGATCGAAAATATTCCTGACCATCGTATCGGTGGTACCCTTTCCCGCGTCAACAGCTCGAATACACTCAAAGGTGTATTTTATGGCATGATGCGACAACGGGATCCGTATGATCACAATGGCGATGGATTCAGCGAGATTGCCCAACTCGAACACCGGGCAGCCGGTGCAAATATTTTCTATATCCCAAACAGCCGGAACGAGTTGTCGGTTCAACTGCATGCCATTCACGAAGACCGGCGCGGGGGCAACAAATTTCATCTGTCGCCGCACAATGCCGATATTGCCGAATGGGCGGAGACGAAACGCTACGGAGGATCCATGGCCTGGAAACAACGGGTGACTCCATTGTTCGACTATAAAGCATATGCCTCCTTTGCCTTGACAGACCGCAATTCCTATTACGGAGCGGAAATGGATCCCAGAGCCTATGGTGTGACCACAAATCCGCTTTTTGTGGGGGGATTGCAGTCCAGCTATCGCATGGCCAAGCATACCCTTATCGCCGGAGTTCAGTACAGTCAGGATGCGATTCAGGATGAAGCGATTGCCTATGACCGGTTGATCGATGAAAAGTATTCCGATATCGGGCTGATTTTTCAGGATACCTTTCAGCTGACAACTTTCGGTGCTACAGAGCTGGTGTATGGCGTTCGCTTTGACAAGCACTCGGCTATTCAATCGGTGATTACCAGCCCCAGAGTCGCCCTGCGATCTAATGTGGGATCTCTTGTCTTTAGAGGCGGATATTCTTCAGGATTCAAAGCTCCTCAGGTCTTTGATGAAGATCTCCATATTACTCAGGTAGGCGGGGAAGGACAGATCATCAAAAATAGCGATGATCTCAAAGAGGAACGGGGCCACACGTTTTATGGCGGTTTCGAATATCAGGAACTCATCGATGAGATCGGATTCAAACTGAGTTTCAATGGTTTTCTGACCCGCTTGAATGATACTTTTATCCTCATCGAAAAGGATAACCCGGCAACTGATGAATTTGAATTTTCCCGTATCAATGGCAAGGGATCCCGTGTGCAGGGGATTGAAGCCGAAGTGGGACTGAGATTCGCCAAAGCCGAAATTACATCCGGCGTCACCGTGCAATCGAGCTTACTCGATGAACCAGAACCGGATTTTGGATCCGACAGAATTTTCCGGACACCAGATACTTATGCCAACATGATTTTTAATTATGACGTCTCAAGCCGGTTCAGCCTGATGATGGCCTCGAAATATACCGGTCCGATGGTCGTGCCCCATTATGCCGGGTTTGTCGAGCAAGACCGGCTGGAAAAGACCAAAGGTTTTTTGACGGTCGATCTCGTGGCTTCTTATACAATACCTCTGGCAGGTGATTTCATCGGCACCTTTACCGCAGGTGTCTATAACCTTACCGATGACTTTCAGGATGATTTTGATAAAGGGGTATACCGCGATGCCGGGTATGTCTATGGTCCTATGGTGCCCAGACGCGTTCTTTTTGGATTCTCCATCGGACACGATCACTAGGATGCATTTTAATATGATCGGTAAAGGATCAAAAGGGTTCAAACCAATATTTGTAAAAATCGTCAAAAGGTATG
>CAYNUX010000599.1:0-2339 GCA_964400115.1 uncultured Cytophagia bacterium | reverse complement strand
TAATTCGGGTCCGGGATGAAAAGGCCCGATCGTTTTATGAGAAAGAGGCTATTGAATGCGGCTGGAGCAAAGCCCAGTTGGAACGACAGATTCAGTCGTCTTATTACGAGCGGATTCTGAGCAATCGGGGGGAAGAAGGATTGCTCGCCTCAGACAGGGAGCGACTGCCGGGAGAACGGTTTCCGGCGGAATCTATGATCAAATCTCCCTATGTGCTGGAATTCCTTGGTTTACCCGACACGCCGAACCTGCATGAAAACACTCTGGAACAGGCCATCATCAATAATTTGCAAACTTTTCTGCTGGAGTTGGGCAAAGGTTTCTCTTTTGTAGCCCGTCAGAGGCATATCCCGCTTTGATGATGTGGATTTTTACATCGATTTGGTCTTTTACAACTTTATACTCAAATGCTTTTTGCTGATCGACCTGAAAATCGGCAAATTATCCCACCGGGATGTTGGGCAGATGGACGGTTATGTGCGATTGTTCGAAGACCGCTTCAAGGTCCCCGGAGACAATCCGACTATCGGGCTGATACTTTGCTCCGGCAAAAGCGAGGCCGTCGCCAGGTATTCCGTGCTCCATGAGAGCCGCCAGATTTTCGCATCCAAGTACCTGCAATTTTTGCCCACCGAAGAACAGCTCCGTGTGGAAATCGAAAAAGAACGCAAACTCATCGAAGCCGCGATTGCCGAAAGTGAGGGAGAGGCGACACCCTCAAAACCCGGTTGAGTGACGCGCAAACCACCCAGGCTCAATTGGCTGATGAGATTGTGGAGCAGGCAGTGGCATGAGCGGAAGAATGGCATTTGAATATGAACTCTTTGCTGTGCATAAACTAACGCGGGCTGCGCCCGCACGCCCCCTGCATTTCAAGTGCATACCGCGCTTTGAATGGTGGATTTATAATACCGATGGAAATTTTATTCGGTATACGTGGGGGAATTCTGCGGGTCAGGAAGAATGGACTACCGGCCTTAATTATGAGATTAAGTCGGTTGAACCGGTCTGCTTAAGCGAGAATTCCAATGCTCAGTAGGCGATCAAAGGAGGAACGGCTGCCCCCGGAATGGGAAGATCGATGCTCGCCAGCAGCTTCGAATTGGGAATAGAAGGTTCTCTCGTACAGGCTTTTCAATAATACCCCCGCACCATATACAATCAGCAGAGTGAGTGCATAGGTGAGGAGTTCCCATTTGGTGTGGGTGCCGCCGTCGGAGAATCCGCCTCCAACGGCTTTCAATTCACCGTCGCATACCGGACAGATCCCTTTGGGGAATTTCCGGGCTGCCAAGTGCTGGATTGCCGTCAGTATAAGCAAAAAGGATGCTGTTCCAGTAATGATCCCCAGCAACAAAGCGATCAATTTATTGGCAATTAAATGAACAATTGCACTCCCCTACAACATACGTGATACGACGACCCAATACAACGAACCAAAATTATAATTCAATATTTTTGGTGGGATTTTTCTTCATTTTTAGCTTGTTTTCCATCTTATTGTCAGGTATCAAATGAAAAGAATGTGGCTGGAGGATATTTCCACTTTATGCCCATAATATAGCAATATAGCAATAAGTGGAAAATCCGAATATCATATAAGATAATATGGTGGAAACTTTCCACCTATTGTACTGTTTTGTGTACATTGAAGATATATGTACATTGAAGATATACAAGATTGTATTTATGCTCATCAATTGGACTATAAAAACAATGATTTTGCCAAAATGTTGTATGTTATGCAAAAAGAGTTTTGAACATTGAAAACAGTATATCAATATATAGATACAAATAATAGAAGCTATCAAGGCTTTTTGCCTGATGAACAGAAATGCCATTCTTATTTGAAAGGCCCGGTAAAAGATAATCTTATCGACCGGGAGCAGCGGGAAGAATTGCTTAATAGCTTGAAAACTTTAAAATCGGATACTGGTTTTGATACAAACGATCAGCTATTAACGGACATCCAAGCCCTGGAAAACGATGAGGTAAATGTTCTGAATTTTCGTATTGGTGAGGCTTATGCCGAAATTGTACTGGAGGAATATTTTCAATGCAGGTTCCATTGGAATGAGCTAAGAGATGCCCGCAATCCGAAGGGAAATAAAACCGGGGCTGATTTGGTCGGCTTTATTGAAGTAAATGGGCAAGTGCTCTTTTTGTTTGGCGAGGTTAAAACTTCTTCTGAAACTGCCCATCCGCCTCAGGTGATGACTTATAAAAAGGGGATGGAAAAGCAACTTTGTGACTTATGCGATAAACCTGATAAGCGCAGAATTCTGATAAGTTACCTCCAGAATAAGGCCCGATTGTTTGAAGATGGTCATCAATTTAAA
>CAYNUX010000598.1:0-2340 GCA_964400115.1 uncultured Cytophagia bacterium | reverse complement strand
CCGCAATTAAGCCGTGCGTTGGCATTCCAAAAGCAATGATCGCATCAGAAACCATAACCCAAATGGTGACAACCCATCGTTCAGAATGAATGATCATATGTCGCTGAATAGGCACAGGCCATATTCAGCGACTGGTATTCTGCTTGTAATTTTTTTGGTCGAGTTTCATACAAGTATTGGTGCCGAACCTTTTTTTTGTAAACATCAAAACCTATCTCATCGATCAAGAGCATGGTGGGTAGTTTGCAAACGGCATTGACACAGATCCCGAGTCTGCCAATGCTTGCAAGGCTCAGGGCTGGAAAAGCTGCTATCACAGCGGCAGGGCTTTGATGAATGGCTTTTATTTGTTAAAATACAATCATCTTTTTGAATGAGAAAAGTGCCATCTTTCCTAAAACCTATCCACATCCCCCCTGCCGACGAATTTTTTTGGCCAACTGGACCTTGGACTCGTACTCAACCCCGTCAGGCAGCGCATGTTCATCCGGCTCACTGGCCGGGTGACGGTCACCAAGAGCCATGGAAAAAGTGAATTTCAAGTCGCCATCAGATTCATCACTGGATACCGACTTTGTGGACTCTTTACCAAACAAGGCCAGCCAATGATTGATTCCGCCTGACAAGATATATATATTGGGCACCTTTTGTGCTGCCAATAATTTCCAGGCCTGCGTTGCCGCATGTTCATCATTGCTCATCAACACCACGATCGGATTATTCCGGGGATCGAGCACCGTGCGATAAATATTTCTGATTTGCTCAGGCTCGACCCGTTTGGCATCCTTGAGATGAAATAAATTATAGTCTCTTTCCGATCGCACATCGAGCATGACCAGAGGATGAGAGGTGTCATGAACGAGATGTAACAGTTCTCCGGGATGAATCATAACCTCTTTCTGATCGAGTAGCGGCTGTTTCGTTTCAGCCATTTGCTGCCATTTCTCTTCCAGCGTAGGTTGTTCTGCAAACAGAACAATCAGCGCCAGTCCCAGCAATACCGCAGCCCCCGCATATCTGATTTTGGGTTCCCGGCTCAGGTCCTTCTGGCCAAATATCCGTTCCAGGTGTTCTCCACCCCAGAACATAAACAGAGCCATCAACACAACACCCAAAACGACCACACCGGCAGGAAGCCCAAACCACTCTGGCAACGTCAAACGGCCATAATAAGAGGAATTCCAGAAAGAAGCAAAAGTATCGACCGTCTCACCAAATACAAGAATGCCGAACAGGGTGCCCAGCGCAAAAAAGAAGCCATCGATTTTGAGGGTAGCCAGAGCCACAATGGATGTACCGGGACAAAAGCCCCCGATGATAAATCCCACTCCCATAATCAGCCCACCGACAATTCCCGGCCACAGATAGGTCGGATTCACCCAGACCAATTCATAGTCCAGAAGCGAAAAGGCTGAAGCGAGAAAAATCAGAACCATGGCGGTGATAATGGCAGTGAACATGACTTTTAAAACGGTCAGATCCCGAAAATAAAATTGTCCGGCCAGCTTTGTAGATTTTGCAAATCCTGCCATCTCTAAAACTGCACCGAAACCAACCCCGATCAACAGATAGACAAGATAGGCCCAGGGACCGAAAGCGGTGTCTATAGGATAAGGTGCCATATTAATTTCCTTTCTCTAACCAGGCTTTACGAACGAAAAATGCCAGCGCATACCCTCCTGCAAATACGGCAAACATGAATGCCCAGCTGCCGGCAGACAAGGCAGCTCCACCCGAGAGTGCCTGTCCGGATGTACAACCCCGAGCGAACCGCGCGCCATAGCCCATCACAGATCCGCCGACAAAAGCCAGCAGCCAGCGGGTTTTGTTGCTGATCTGCGGCCCTTTGTTGGTTTCAAATTTTAGCCGCCCATTGAACCATCCGGAAAAAAATCCACCCAAAACCGTCCCAAGGGTCATAAAAACAATCCAATGATTGAGTGGATTCTTGTCCCCGCCGGCCATCGTGATCAGATAAGGGGTTTGATCCACATGCCGGGGAGCAATGGCATCCTGGATATAGACCAACATACGATTCAAGCCGCCAGAGGCACCCAGCCCGTTTCCGGTAAGAAAAAAAGCCAAAAACAGAACCAAGCCCAGCAGGATACCTGCCAGATAGGGATGTAGATACGGTTTTGCTTGTCTTTTTGATAAATCGACCATAGTTTTTCCTTAATGTTTCTCGACGTTTTCCCACCCTCCGATCATGGCTTTGATGCTCGAGGTGGGGGTGTGCCCGGTTGTCGTCAAATAGATATGCATAATGATAAACGCTGCAAAAAACCATGCGAGTAGCGAATGAACCGGCACCAAAACCTGCAACCCTCCCATTGCCTT
>CAYNUX010000597.1:0-2342 GCA_964400115.1 uncultured Cytophagia bacterium | reverse complement strand
GCTCATTTAAATACCACGGACGGGCGGGTGACTCCTGTTCTAAAAGAGTGGCAAGTTGTCTATGACCCGGTACCTGATCTTGCTATCGGCCCTCAGACATTTGATCAAAGCGCGGATACGGTGTTGGTCGGAGATAATGTCTTGCTGCAACTACAGGTTTACAATATCGGAGAGGTGCCGGTAAAAGATATCAATGTTTTGTTTCAGGTCTCTGATCCGGATTCCGGTCGTCGTCTGCTAAAAGAGGTATCCCTCGACAAAGCAGTGCCACCGGACTCGCTTGTCTCTACTGCTGCGATCTGGAGCGCTCCGAATCGTCCTGGTACGGTACAGTTTTTTATGACCGTAGATGCCGATCATTCCATCCCTGAATTGAGCGAAACCAACAATGTACTCACTTCAACAGTGATGGTCGATTCCGACTCTACTCAACCCGACGTAGAACTGACATTCGATGGCCGCAGTATTCTGGATAATGATCTGGTGGCTGCAGAACCCCTCATTCTCGCGCGCATCATCGATAACAGCAAACTGGCAATCGAGGACACGACCATGATCGATGTGTTTCTCGATGGATTTCGACTCTCTTTTCAGGATGTATCGGTGATAAAATTAAAAGAGCGGGAAAAGCGTACAGAAGCAGCACTTTTGGAAATCACCCCAGAGCTGGAACAAGGCACTCATATTCTGGAAGTTTTGGTCAAGGATCCGGGCGGAAATCGAACTTATGAGCGTCGTGCGTTTCGAGTGATGACAGATTTGATGTTGATCGATCCTCTCAACTATCCCAATCCCTTTACAGATGAGACTTATATCACGTTCAAAATTACTCAGCCCTCTGATGTCTCTGTCAAGGTTTTTACTCTGGCCGGACGTCTGATCAAACAGTTCCCGGCCGAATATGTCAATGCCGGATTTCATCGGTTCTACTGGAACGGCAAAGACCAGGATGGCGACCGGCTGGCCAATGGCGTCTATCTCGCTAAAATCACTGCGGATACCGGAGCTGAGCAAACCTCCGGCGTGATCAAAATGATGGTGATGCGGTAGATTCTCGGCTCTGGAAATCAGGATGCTTGCGCTCGATCCCTGCCTTGCCGCAGGAATGACACCCTGCAATATTCTGCAACAACCTGGTTAAAAGCAAATCCCATTCTTTCCGAATGTTCATTTCAGCCCAAACATTATCCAGTCAAAGGTTGATTTTTTCCTCAAAATGTATTAATCTAATTCAGACAGAAATCCATAAAGTTTTTTTTAAAAAGCTTTTAACACGAGGAGCATTATGACCAGTCGAGAGCGTCTTCTGGCCGCTTGCCGGCATCAAGAGCCTGACCGGGTGCCTTATGATTTGGCCAGCACACAGGTTACAGGGATATCGGTATATGCGTATAAAAATTTAACTGACTATATGGGCATTGAGGATGAGAATCCAACGATATGCGATCATATTCAGCAAATCTGTTTGCCCAACGAATCTGTTCTGCAAGAGTTTGGTGTCGACACGCGCGGGCTGTGGCCAGTGACCAACCACACCGGCCCTTTTAAAGATAAAGAACAAGGTGAGTATTTGCATCATGTGGATGAGTGGGGGTTTGACTATCGCCTTCATAAAACACGAGGTCTTTGGTATGATCTTTACCGACATCCTTTATCACCGGAATCCGCCACCCTGGAAGATGTGAATACGTATACCTTTCCAAACGGCGGCGACCCGGCCCGTGTAGAGGGACTCCGGGAACAGGCTAAACGTTATCGCCAGCAGGGATATGCTGTGGTGCTCAAGAGCGTGTGCGCCGGACTCTTGGAGGTGGCCATTCGTATCCGCGGCATGGAAAACGCTCTCACCGACTTGCTGATCAATAAACCGGTGATGGGAAAAATTCTCGACGGTATCCTGCAGGTCAAACTCGATTACTGGCAGACCGCACTGGCAGACCTCGCCGATGTGGTCGATATTATTGCCGAAGGCGATGATTTTGGTACCCAGCTTTCTCCTCTCATTTCACCCGAAACCTATCGTGAAATGATCAGACCTCGCCAGGTCGAGCTGATTCAAAGCATGAAAAAATGGGCCCGCGATTCCTATGTCTTTTTCCACTCCTGTGGCAATATCAGGCCGTTTTTGCCAGACTTTATCGATATGGGAATCGATATCATCAATCCCGTACACATTACCGCCGAAGGCATGGATCCTGCAAATCTGAAAAATGATTTTGGGAAGGATGTGGTGTTTTGGGGCGGAGGCATCGATACGCAGGATGTATTGCCCAATGCCAGGCCGCAACAGATCAGAGATCACGTAAAAAAAAATATCGATGCTCTGGCCCCTGGTGGGGGAT
>CAYNUX010000596.1:0-2345 GCA_964400115.1 uncultured Cytophagia bacterium | reverse complement strand
GCGATGCATAAGGTAGTTGAAACTATGGTCAAAAAAAAGGGCCGGGAAAGGCTATCTGAAGAGCGCTGGGTGCTGCGTGTCCCGTCTAACGGTGGATATTGGAATTGTTGGTATCTCAATCCTGGACAAAAAATTGAGGATCAACCCTGGTACGAAAGAAAAGATTTTTATGTATCAGGCCGGATGGATACCTATGACGGAGTGGAAAAAAGCCTTGAGGACTATAAGTTCACGAGTGCGTGGACATTCGTTTATGGGGGGCGAGAAGAATGGAATTGGCAGCTAAACATCAACAAGATGGCGATTGAACTTTCCGGGTTTCCTGTTGAAGTTCTGCGAATATGCGGTCTTTTGCGAGACTGGGATAAAAGGAAAGCTGGTGGAGACAATTACCCAAGCCAAAATATCATAGAGCATCCAATCAAAATCAAGCCGGCCGATGAAATCCAGAATTACTTGATTGCCCGCGTGAATGCCCATGCTGACGCCCTTGCGGCTTCCGACGACAAAATTCCTGAGTGCAGCGAGGAGGAGCGTTGGTTTAAGCCGGGGAAATACGCCGTCATGAAAAAAAAGAAGAAACGGGCCGAGAAGCTTTTTGACGAAAACCCTGAAGGCAAAGCTAAAGCTGAATATTTGGCCGAACAACTTAATCAGGCAGTATCCGGAAATCCATACTATATAGAAGCCCGCCCAGGAACCGATGGAAGATGTGCAGAGTATTGTGACTGCAATACTTTTTGTAACTATTTCCAAGAAATGTATGGGGAGAAGGCTTTTACCGCTGACAAAGCCTGGTGATTTCATTATATTCATAATATGTCTTGAGGGGGACATGTGATACTTGAAAAAAATTATATGCCGCTACTATTTACGCAATGCTTTGCAGGAGGCTTTGTGTATACCCTCAATAGTAGCGGCTTTTTTTGTTTAAGGAGTTTTTTATGAGTGACGATACAATTATCGAATATGCAAAAGTTGCAGAAGCACATGGATCTTTGGCAAGTGCGCAGAGTGAATTTTCTCCAGTCAAAATGAACAAGACCGCGATTTCTCGTGGAAACAAAGAATACAAGTACGGAGATTTGCAAGCGATTATAGAGTCAACACGCCCGGCTCTGAATAAATACGGGATATTCATTTCTTTTGTCGTTGAGACGGATTACAATGAGAATCGTCCAATGATATCTGCAACTCCGATATTGTTTCACAAAAACGGCACGGTAATCAAGGGGAACACGATAGAGATTTCAGCCGCAGACAGTTCCCCCCATTCGGTTGGTTCGGCTATGACATATGCTAAGCGCTATTCGCTTTCATCGACGCTATGTGTGGCAGCAGAGGACGATGACGACGGGCAAGGGGCAATGCCACCGAATGGATCTAGCCCATCTCAAAGAGTGAGCGCGCCGCCAGCGAAGAGTCGCCAGCAGCCAAGCAGGCCGGCTACGGCTCCGAAGGATCAGTCCGCGACGAATGGAAAACTTGAGCAATTCGTTGATGGCAAATTGAACCCAAAGTACCAAACTGCAAATGGTCTCTTAAGTATAAAACAAATTAAAGAGATGACCGATGCGGTTGAAAAAAATGATGTCGATCCCAAAGACTTGCAGCAGTACCTGAACTCGACCATTTATCGTGAAACACCCATAAAAACGCGCTATGAGGTTAAGCAGGCGGATTTTAATGCAATCATGCTATTACTGTCCCGTGATCCTAAAGCGATATTCAAAGCGGCGATAAACGATTCTGATGCACCGTGGGAAGAGCCTGTTCCCAGAATCGAGGAAGTGAACCAGAAACTACTTGTTGATGAAGTAATTTCTAAAGGGATTGAGAACAACCAATTCAAAAAATGGTTGTACGCATACAGTTTTTCTCTTGGCGACAGGACAGATACAGTGGCAGGTATTCGGAGCGATTGGTATGCTGATATAATCGACATTGTAAGAAATCGCCCTGATGAGATAAGGGGCTTTGGGAAATAAAAATGGACCCGATTTATCGAATAACGCTCCCTGATTTGCAGAATGATGGTCAATTTCTTTTGGAATGTGACCATCTTCTTAAGGAATGGACGATTAAATGGCAGGAGTATTTTAAGGCGCTTGCCGGCAAGGACGTTGAAATTGTACTACGTAGGGTTAAACGTTCAAATACGCGCCGTGAGCAAAATTATTATCGTGGCGTAGTGGTTAAAATGATAGCTGATGAAATCGGAGAATCTCAACAGCGCGCGCACGATATTTTGAGTGCTGAGTTTTTCACATACACTGATGATTGCGGATTTAGATATGTACGTAGCACATCTCTAGGTGATTGGAACACGGTTGAATGGGAAGAAA
>CAYNUX010000595.1:0-2362 GCA_964400115.1 uncultured Cytophagia bacterium | reverse complement strand
TGGTAATCAAAACTTTTTCGTTTCTGATTGCTCTTTATGTCGCCACGCTCGTTGCCGCCAGTGGATATTTTTTACCCGATGCCCTCGTAAAATGGTCCATCGATCCGTTCTCATTTGTCAACGTCTGGTTGCTGATTCTGCTGCTGGGAGTGAACCTGATCAAGATCCTGAACAACAAGGTAAAAACCCTGAATATCTTACCTTTTCTCACCCTGCCCATTAAACGCCGGCAGCTCTATATCGCTTATTTGCTGACCGCTGCGGTGAGCGTATTCGATCTCTATCTGCTGATCTTTTACTCGGCCCTGGGCATTCGCCTCATTCTTCCGATGGGAATACTATCGTTTGCAGGATGGATGATGACCCTCATGCTGCTCATGTGGGCCCTGGATATTTGGGCGCTCTTGGCGCTGCATGTCCGGCTGATGACTCCCGGGCGCTTTTTTGCCACACTGTTGCTGGTCGCCACTCTACTCTTTCTCGGCAATGGAATCCAATGGTTGCCCACTCTGTCGCAAAGGCTCATGGGTTCTGCTCTGCATCATGTCTATGCACCGCTTTTTGCCTTTTTATTTGTATGTACTGCGTTTTCGGTTGGCCAGGCGGTCATGCAACGCTTGTCGCGGCTCGATCCGCCAGTGTATGGATTCGGTTGGAATCTAAAATTGCCCGAGTTTAAAATGCAGTCTTGGTCCTTTATGCAATTGCTTCGCCTGCATATGCGCCTGATGCTACGGTGTCATGTGCCCAGGTTCACTCTGATTGCTATGGGGTTCTATTCCATTGTCTTGGGCACCTTTTTGATACTATTACCACAAGAACGAACAAATGGAACCATCACGATCATGTTGATCATGTTTACAAACGGACTTTTGGTTTTTGGCAGCCTGAGTAGCAATATCATGGCCTGGGAGGTCGGGTATGTGTCCAAAATTTTGACCTCCAGAGTCCCGGCCGGCAGATACCTGCTTTCGCAATATGTTGTGACTGTTGCACCCGGACTTTTATTTTTTGTGCTCGGGTTGATCGCTGTTGTGGGGTTCAAACCAGCCTTTCTTTTTATTTATCTGTCGATCTCACTATACAGCTATGGCGTTTTGGGTGCGCTTGCGATGTGGCGAATTGCACACTCTAAGAGCAAACAGTCGCCTACTGGCAGTGTGTTCAATGTCGCCAAATCAGGGCAAAAAGGAATTCCCCTTTTGATCACCCTGCTCGCTCTCTATGCACCATGGCTACCGCCTATGTTTGTTGAAAATCCGGATCAGGCTCACTATCCCGATACCTTTATCATGATCTGGGCGGCCATGGGAGCTGTTGCCCTGATTCTGATGCCACTCTGGGTTGCCCGGGTCAGCCGGCTGTTGAACCATCGCAAATATGAACTCGTTTCGATTTCCTATTCGTGATACTGAAAACGTCCAGGGTCGAGCTTGTGAAATGATTTTTCAGGATGAAATAATTCCTATAAAAAACGCCAAGTTTTTGCAAAAAAAGGTTTGATTTTTACTAATAAAAATTTATTTTAAATAGAGGCGCCCTTCAAGCAGGTCAATTTTCTTCAGGCTCCTACGCCCCGGGGGTGTTATGGCTCTATTGATCCGGTCGTTTGTGCGCGATCCGCATCGTATCCGCAATCTGGTGCTGGCGATTTTGATGCCTCTATGGCTGGGGATCAATCTCTATGGCATGATCAGCATTGCATGGGTTCATCCCTCGTTTCTTGAACTGTTGCATGGCATGTTGATCTGGCTCATCCTCGCCGATTTCTTGTTTCGTCTCTTTGTGCAAAAGCTGTCCCTGCCCACACTCGAACCTTTACTTTTTTACATGGTTTTGCATGCCAATATGCCTGAAAAGGCATTCCTGATTTTTATCCTCCTGGCCGCCGTTCCGTTGCTGTTTATATCTCTTTTATTGAATGGATTTGCCAAAATTTTGACATGGCGAAAATATACCCTCTATCACCATTTCATGTTTGATATCTGATACACTTGGAAAGGAGCCCTGATTATGATACGGACAGATGCACTGATTAAGACCTACAAAAAATCGTTTACCCTGGATATCCCGGATCTGAATGTTGGTGAAAACACGATATTCGGACTCGTGGGTAACAATGGCGCCGGTAAGACCACCTTTTTGCGTCTGGTGCTCGATCTCATCGAGGCCACCTCCGGTGCGGTCTATTCCAAAGATCAGCCTGTGGCGCGCAAGGAAGCGTGGAAAGCCTATACCGGCTCGTATCTCGATTCCTCGTTTCTGATCGATTTTCTGACACCGGAAGAGCATTTCGAATTTGTGGCAGAGGCATATGATCTGAACGGACAATTACCGCAGCGACTGGAGCGTTTTGACACCT
>CAYNUX010000594.1:0-2373 GCA_964400115.1 uncultured Cytophagia bacterium | reverse complement strand
GCAAAGGCTGGGCAAAAGCTATCAAAACGGCAAATAGCAATACTTTGGGGTCGCGAGTAAACAGGCGGACAGTAAGAAAAATAAACAAAATGGTGATGTAATAGAACAATAATGAGGAGTAGCGTGCCGTATAGAATGATGTGCCAAACAGGCTCATCCATGTATGTGTATACAAAACATGGAGCTGTCCGTTGCCTGCTTTGTTGTTGTCCAATGACTGTGCATACGAACGGTTTTTTAGCAGATCATCTTTATTAAAGCACTCACCGGATAAGGATGGATATTCCACGCCCAAGCCCTGATAAAAGGACAGGGTCTCATCATGCTGGTATCCAAACCGGTCGATGGTCATAACATTGGCGGCCAGAGACACCAAAAACAACAGTCCGGCAATGATCCATAAGGTTTTGTTGTTCAAAGGAGGCAGTTTCATTTTAGTTGATCATTTAGTTATGGTTATTCTCCCATTCTCATTCAGTTCTCATCGATTTCTCATCCATTGATTGTTGGTTTTTGATTGCTGTATCTATGCATTATCCTTTTCTCTCCAGGTCATAGAGCATTTGTTTGATCTTGGTCAGTTCTTTCTTTATGCTTTTCATCTGATAGGCCAGAAAGGCATACAGGAAAATGGAAAAGCCGGAGATGAGCAGGAATATCGTGGTCATGATGGTGATGATGCGGTCGCCGATGACCTGTCCCTCCACGAAAAACAAATAGGCCAGCCAGCCCCCAAGCACAAGGCCTATGAGCAGCAAGAGCCCGCCCAGCGTGCCGAACAGCAGGATGGGCGATTCGTTGGAGGCAAAGATCAGGTGGCTGCGGATGAGCTTCCACATCTTGAATTTCGATTTGCGTTTCTTCTGGGGGCTTTGCTTTTCTTTTTTGTGCGCCGGCCATTCCAGCCTGGCCGGTATCTCCTTGATGCGGTAGCCCAAAACGGAAGCCTTGGAGACAATTTCCAGATGGATTTCCTTTTCGTCCTCTTCCAGGTGCAGGCGGCGGATCACCTCGCCACGGTATGCGCGGGTCATGCCCGTTACGGTATTTACCTTTGAGTCCACGGCCAGGCGCAGCACCCGGTTGCCTATGGAGCTGAGCAATGCCCGCTTGAAGGGCACGTTTTTCACCTTGCCGCCTTTCATGTAGGGCGATGCGATCACCATATCGGCATGTCCATTGACTAGCTCATCATACATCCGGCGGATAATCTCTGTGCCATAGTTCAGGTCGTTTTCTATGGTCACCACGTATTCCCCATTGCTTTCGGCTATGCCATGCCTGAGGGCATAGCCCCGCCCCCGGTTGGCCGGGTATCCGGTAATGCGCACATCCGGGTAGTCCCGGGCAATCTCTTCTGCCTTTTCGCGCGTGCCGTCCGTGCTGCCATCGTCCACCAGGATAATCTCATAACCGGCGCCCATGCTTTTCATAAAACTGTCCAGCTGCCCGATGGTGCCTTGCACATAGCCATGTTCGTTGTACATGGGGGAGATGATGGAAATCATAAGTCAATAAATCAATATAATTTAACATATATTTGTTGCACAAATGTACTTTAATTAATTTGAGATTATGCATCTAAAACGATTATTTATAGCTTTGTTGTTGATTGCTATTTTAGCATCAACGGCTTTCAGGTTTTATACGCTTGACAGGCATGGCTATTGGTTTGATGAAAAAAGAACTGTTCAGAGAGTATTGGGTGTTGTCAACGTTGGGCTCGACAAGGAAACATTTACAAGCAAGGATTTCTTTCAGGGCAACGAAGCGGGCAATGTTTTTAAAACGACAATAATACAAAACTCTGGCAACAACATGCCCTATAATATGCTCCTGTACGGTTGGACCAAGCTTTTTGCCCCGGAAGAAACCCCGGTACGGATGGTTTCCATGTTTTTTTGGCTCATCTCGCTTTTACTTGTATATAAACTTACAAAGGAACTATTTCCCGATAAACGCGGACTGGCATGGGTGGCATTGACTATCTTTGCTTTCCACCCCTTGGCCATAGAGTTCAGCGAAGAGGCCAGGGCTTACGAAATGACCATGGCATTGGTCTTGTGGTCTTCACTGCTGTTGTTGAGAATGATTGCGAAACCAGATCAACTATCCATAATTGTTTTATACGCTTTTGTTTCAACGCTTGCCATTCTTTCCCATTATTTGGCCGTGTTTTTCTTTTTGTTACATTTTGTTTACTTCATTTATTCTCACTACCGTTTCAAGAAAAACATTTATCCCAAGGCGAAGCCCATGATTTCATACATGATCATATTCCTCCTTTGTCTCGGCTGGCTTTGGCCTGTTATGGTGAACAAGAAAAACACGGTACAAGGGCTTAATAAATATTATTATCAGGTAGCACACGAC
>CAYNUX010000593.1:0-2373 GCA_964400115.1 uncultured Cytophagia bacterium | reverse complement strand
ACCGAACACAAGATGCAAGGTAGCCCGCTAATCTAATAGGGTCACAAAACAATCGATTCTTGACTTTGAATATAAGCACCCGAATAAAGGATGTCAAATCTTTTTTAAAAAAAGGCGAAACCAGCCATTGCACCAGTTCCGCCCATAGCGGAGGGGCTCTGGCCCCCAAAATGGATGCTTAACGCAAAGCCTGTTCGAGCGCTGTGGCCCGGTCGGTTTTTTCATCACGATATTTCACGATCATCGCACACTGTATCTGCAAATTCTCCCGATCGGCAAAAGCTGATTTTTTTAGCGGCCGCGTTCCCGGTACCACCACAGCACGCTCCGGAATGGTCAGCGGAACATCTGCTGAAGCTCTTAAAACATTCTCATTGACGAGATCGTAAACCGGAATAGAGCGCGTCAGCAACGTGCCTGCGCCAATGACTGCTCCTTTTTTGATGACCGTTCCCTCGTAAACACCACAATTGCCACCAATAAGGACATCATCTTCGACAATGACCGGCAGTGCACCGACAGGCTCTAGCACACCACCGATTTGTGCTGCTGCACTCAGGTGGACTCGTGCCCCAATCTGCGCACAAGAGCCTACCAGCGCATGCGAATCGATCATCGAACCTTCACCCACATAGGCACCCACATTGACATAGGCTGGCGGCATCATCACCACGCCCGGGGCGAGATAAGAACCACTTCGCACACTTGATCCACCCGGCACAATGCGCACACGATCGGATATCTCGACAGGATGCAAGGGATACGTGTGTTTATCGAAAAACCGAAAGGATGAATTCAATGAATAGTCCTTGAATTCACCATGACGAAATCCCAACAGAATTCCTTTTTTCACCCATCCGTTAACGATCCATTTGCCCTCTGTGTATTCAGCCGCACGGATGCGTCCATAGTTCAACTCTTTGATAAATCGACGAAACAGCTCTTCAAAGACACGAGTGTCCACCTCTTGCTGCTCATACAATTGCAAAACTCGTTCGCACAATGATTGCACATCATTCTCCTTATGACAAAAGATCCAATGATTTTAAAATATCACCCAATAACTCGCGAGTTTCTCTTTTGCTGGGCACCAATGGAAGTCTGAAATTCGCCTCTATTTTGCCCATGAGTTCCAGAGCGGTTTTCACAGGGATGGGATTGGATTCAATAAAATTGGCATTCATCAGGGGCAATAAACGGTGATGAATCTGCTGTGCTTTCTCCCAGTCATTATTCAGGGCAGCATGTACCATCTCGTTCAAAGGCTTGGGCGTTTCGTTGGCAATGACCGAAATCACGCCATCTCCACCCACTGAAATCAGGGGTAATGTCAGGGCATCGTCACCGGACAGTACTAAAAATCCTACGGGACAGGTGCGCAAGATTTCCATTATTTGTGCCATACTGCCACTCGCTTCTTTGACGCCAATGATATTCGGAATTTCTGCCAGACGAACAATGATTTCCGGGCCGATATTGCTACCGGTTCGTCCGGGGACATTGTAAACGATCACCGGTAATGATACGGATTCGGCGATGGCTTTATAATGCTGATAAAAGCCTTCTTGCGTGGGTTTGTTGTAATAAGGAGCCACCGACAAAATGGCACTTGCACCGACCGACTCTGCATGTTTGGACAATGATACGGCTTCTTTGGTGGCGTTACTTCCGGCACCGCACAATATGGGCACTCGACCATTGGCCTGATCTATAATAATATCCATGACCTGGTGATGTTCATCATGTGAAAGTGTTGCACTCTCACCGGTGGTTCCGGCTGCCAGGATGACATCGGTTCCTTGCTCGATCTGCCAGTCCACCAAAGACCTCAGGGTTTTTTCATCGATCCGCCCGTCAGAATGAAAGGGGGTAACCAGAGCTACGGTTGTTCCTCTAAATGCATTTACGTCCATGATATTTCCTCTCTATTGAATGAATTTATGATTTTACAATTTTAATTCTCGTCCAAAATAGACACGTCGTTCTTTAAACTCACACCATGACGCAATGGCGCAAAGAATCGTTTTGTGAGTTTTAAATTATCAATTTCTCTGTTTGGCTCTCCATTCAGACCTTGAACCAGCAGCTTGTAAAAAAAGGGATAATCTATACGATTTTTTCTTTGCGGCGTGGCGACTTTGATATCACAACTCGTTTCACAGAAAATCAGCCATAAAATCCTCCATGGTAAAAACACCCTGTTTGCCAATGATCCACTCGGCAGCTCGTACAGCGCCATAGGCAAATCCTTCCCTGCCATGCGCCTGATGTTCCAGCGTCACGGAATCGAAAGGAGAATCAAATCCGATACGATGCGTTCCAGGCACACGCCCCACCCGGCTGGAAGTCACATGCAGAGCCTCCGGCGCAATG
>CAYNUX010000592.1:0-2376 GCA_964400115.1 uncultured Cytophagia bacterium | reverse complement strand
ACGAGATCGTTTCACGTGACTGGAGTTCAGACGTGTGCTCTTCCGATCTAAATTCTTCATCCATGGACAATCCGGTGTCACCTTCTTTGAAGTGGATTTTCCACTGGATGAAGAATTTGGCATCGAACTCGAACCCCTATCCGTTCAATGTTGTGGGAACAAGTGCGTATTTTGTTTTGTTGACCAGAATCCACACGGGCTGCGTCCCTCGCTCTATGTGAAAGATGAAGATATTCGCCTTTCCTTTTTATATGGCAATTATGTCACCCTGACCCGGGTAGGGCAGACAGTTCTGCAGCGCATCGTTGATCAGCGTTTGTCACCCCTGTACATATCGGTGCATGCTACAAACCCGATCGTACGGAAAAAAATGCTGGGAATAAAGGGGAATGACCGGCTCCTGGAAAAAATCGATTTCCTTGCACGACACAAAATTACAATGCATGCACAAATCGTCTTGTGCCCGGGCTGGAACGATGGAGAAATTTTGCAAGATACTGTTGATCGTTTGAAATCTTTTTATCCTTCCCTGGCTTCTGTTGCCATTGTCCCCGTGGGGTTGACCAAACATCGCCAAAATGGTGCATTGCTAATGCCTGTTAGTCCGAAAAAAGCGCGAGAGATTATTTCCTGGCACAAACCGATTCACGAATCGTTTCGTCGTGCTTTTGATACGGGATTTATTTATCTTTCGGATGAGTTTTATTTGTCAGCAAACGTTCGGCTCCCAGGCAAATCCTATTATGATGATTTTGTGCAAATAGAAAATGGTGTCGGTATGGTGCGGGATTTTCTTGACCATTTTGCTGTCTCTTTTAGAAAAATGCCCGCATCGGTAAAACCTTTAAAGGTCGTTGTGGTGACGGGGTCACTTTTCGCTCCGATATTGAAATCAAAAATTTTAAAAAAAATGTCGAAAATCAAAAATCTCTCTGTCAAGGTGCAAGCGATAGAAAACAAATTTTTTGGAGAGTCTATTACTGTTTCCGGATTATTAACGGGTCAGGATATTGCCGGACAATTGGCAAAGGTTAAAGATAACGATATCATCATGTTACCTCCAAATTGCTTGAATGAATCGGGTTCCTTTTTAGATGACTGGACCCCCGAAAAATTACAAGAACGCTTACAGATTAAAGTCCATGCTACAGAATCTCATTTCAATGAAATTTTGGCATATATGGAAAAGGAACTATAAATGAAACATGCTGTGGTAGCCATCCTGGGCAGACCTAATGTGGGCAAATCCACTCTTTTTAATCGCATTATTCGCCGGCGAGAGGCCATTGTCGACGATCAGCCAGGGGTGACACGGGATAGAAAATATGCGATGACAGAGTGGGCCGGAACAGAATTTGAGTTGATGGATACGGGCGGTTGGGTTCCAGAGTCAAAAGATATATTTGAAAATGCTATCCGTCAACAGGTAAGCTATGCTCTCCAAGAAGCAATGCTTATTATCTTTATTACGGATGTAACAACAGGCGTTACACCGATGGATGAAGAGATCGCTGCAATTTTACGCCAATCAGGTGTGCCCATTTTATTGGGGGTTAATAAAGTGGATAATGAGCAACGAGAACTCGAACTGAATGAATTTTATACCTTGTCTCTGGGCGAACCTCATCCCGTCTCGGCTATTTCCGGCAGAGGGATCGGGGATTTTCTGGATAAAGTGATTAGCGATTTACCGAAAGCGCTGTCCATTGAAGAAGAAAAAAAAGTTCTTCGTTTGGCCGTCCTGGGACGTCCGAATGTCGGAAAATCTTCCTATGTCAATGCTTTGTTGAATCAGGAAAAATTGATTGTCACCGAAATCCCCGGAACCACCAGGGATTCAATCGATAGCATTCTTTGGTATAATCGACAAGAGATTGTGCTGGTGGATACCGCCGGTCTTCGGAAACGCCAGAGGGTCAAAGAGAGTGTCGAATTTTTTAGTACAGTCCGTACTCATGCGGCTATTCGATCGTGTGATGTTGCCATTTTGCTCATCGATGCTGTCCAGGGGCTTGCTGATCAGGAGAAAAAAATATTTACAGAATTGGTGGACGCTAGAAAAGGTATTGTTCTGGGCGTGAACAAATGGGATTTACTCGAAAAAGAAACTCATACCGCCAGAGATTTTGAAAGGGGGCTGATCTCAAGTGTCCGTGATTTCAGCTTTGTTCCTATTCATTTTATCTCTGCCAAAACTCGTCAGCGGATTACAAAGCTGTTGGATACTGCCATTTCTGTATGGCAGGAACGAAAACGCACGGTGCCAACTTCTGATTTGAATCGCTTTTTACAAGCCGCTATTGAGCAGAATCACCCACCTGCAATGGGGAGCAAATGGATCAAGATCAATTATATGACGCAAACGCATTCTGATCC
>CAYNUX010000591.1:0-2377 GCA_964400115.1 uncultured Cytophagia bacterium | reverse complement strand
GGGCGAACAATGCAATGCCGGGATATACTGGCAACGGCAGGCTCGTTATTAACACAAGGCAGAATATTAGCGATGCGGGCATTAGGTGGATTTCAGCTCTCTGTCGACGCCAAAAATCAGCAAGCTGTTGAACGCCTGCGAAAGCAAAAACATCGATGTCAAAAACCGTTTGCTATCATGGTCGCAACCCTCGAGACGGCTCGCAGATTCTGTTCTTTGAGTGCAGCAGAAGAAAAAATGTTGTATAGTGAAGCGCATCCCATTGTGCTGGCAAAGATGCACAACAGAGAGTTTATCGCAGACGCAGTTTCACCGGGTGATTTATTTTGTGGCATCATGCTCCCCTATACCCCTTTGCATCATTTGCTTTTGGAACAGTTGGACGCAGTGGTGATGACATCCGGCAATTTATCAGAGGAACCCATCGCAATCCACAACCAGGAAGCCCTGGAACGCCTCACAACCATTGCAGATTATTTTTTGCTGCATAACCGGGATATTGTGACGCGGTGCGATGACTCTGTGGTCCGCATCATCGATGATCAGCCTCAATTTATCCGCAGAGCCCGGGGCTTTGTACCTTTTGCGGTACCCCTCTTGTCAAAACTGCCCGATATTCTGGCTGTAGGAGCGGATTTAAAAAACACGATCTGCATCGCTCATGGCAATAGGGCTTATCCAAGTCAATATATCGGAGATCTGAGTAACCTGTTAACTCGACAATTTTTTACAGAATCGATCACACATGCAAAAAAAATTCTCAGAGTCGATCCCAAGCTCATCGCTCATGACCTGCATCCCGGATACTATTCGACACAATGGGCTCAGCAACAAAAGGCGAATCTTTATGGGGTGCAACATCATCACGCACATATTGCCGCTTGCCTGGCAGAAAATAATGTCCATGATCAGGTCATAGGATTCGCCCTGGATGGTACCGGATATGGCACGGATGGATCCATTTGGGGAGGCGAAGTCCTTTTGGCAGATTGTCGATCTTTTCAGCGAATCGGTCACCTTCAGGTTGTTCCTTTACCGGGGGGTGACCAGGGAGTCATCGAAACCTGGAGAATGGCGGTCTCTCATTTTGCTACCCAGAACACCCCACCCGTGGACGAAACCCGATTATCACAATTAACGGGTGTGGATGAGCAGAAAATCAGAACCACATGGCGTATGGTGCAAAAAAAATTTAATTGCAACCCTACCAGTAGCATGGGGAGATTGTTTGATGCTGTCGCTGCTTTGCTGGGGGTGTGTAGCGTAAACACGTACGAAGGTCAAGCAGCCATAGAACTGGAAAAAACAATGTATCGTTCATATCCGGATATTCTGGATCATGAGATATTGCCTTCAGCTTCTCCTCTGCCTTTTGTGATTGAAAAAGATGACAATCATTATGTGATCAAAACAGATCAGGCCATGAACAGGATGGTCGAATTATTACAACAAAAAATGAACAAAGCGGATATTGCTCTGAAATTTCACAGATCCCTGGTGCTGACTTTGACTCAAATGGCAATCGTTGTTCGACAACAGCACTCTATCGAAAAAGTGGCTCTGAGCGGGGGGTGTTTTCAGAATATTTATCTGTTCAAAATGCTTATCAAATCCCTGGCAAAACTGGGATTTACGGTCTATGTCCATCGCCGGCTGCCGTGTAATGACGGGGGTATTTCACTCGGACAGGCCGTTATCGCAGCGAACAATCAACCCAAATAGAGGATTCTATGTGTCTGGGTATACCCATGAAAATTATTTCCATTACAGAGAACGAAGCGATTGCACAGGTGGAGGATGTAAAACGTGAGATCAGCCTTGACCTGATCGACAATGCAAACGTCGGCGATTATGTGTTGGTCCATGCAGGATTTGCCATTGAAAAAATGGATGCCTCTACAGCACAGGAATCTATCCGGTTAAGAAAGAACTTTGGCATTTCCACAAGGTAACCGAATATGCAAAATGCTATTCAAAAGATACTGTCAGAAATTAATGAGATTTGCGCTGACATCTCTCCGCGATTGATGGAAGTATGTGGCACGCACACCATGGCCATTCACCAGCACGGTTTGCGCTCGCTGTTGCCTTTACAACTGGAACTGGTATCAGGACCCGGTTGCCCGGTATGTGTCACTCCGATCAGATTCATCGACAGAATTATCGAGCTTTCGAAAATTAAAAACAATGTGATTTGTACATTCGGTGATCTCGTTCGTGTACCCGGGAGCTTTAGCAGTCTGGAAAATGAGAAAGCACAGGGACGGGATATCAGAATTGTCTATTCTCCTGTCGATGTTCTGAACATGGCTTTGCAAAATAGCAAAAGAAATTATATCTTTATAGGGTTAGGGTTCGAAACCACTGCCCCAACAGT
>CAYNUX010000590.1:0-2389 GCA_964400115.1 uncultured Cytophagia bacterium | reverse complement strand
ACGGTTTCTGTGGCGGGGGAGTTCAACGGGTGGAATGACGGGCAAAACGTCATGGAAATACAGGAGGATCAAACGCTGCAAACCACGATGAAACTAAAGCCCGGCACGTATAAATACAAGTTCGTGGTTGATGGAGAATGGATTCCCGACCCAACGAATCCTGAGCAGGATGCCTCGGGCTATAATAATTCAGTTCTGAATGTTGCAAGTCCCTATGATGACGGGCCGGAACTGAGTTTTTTGACGAACGCCGAAGCAGGCGTGGAGCAGTGGGGTGGTGTTGAGTCTTCCCAGCCACTTGAGATGGTGCAGGTCATTCTGAATAATAAAATCATGGGCGAGGATACGTACCGAATCTCTGAGGACCGCACAAAAATAGCCTTCGAGTTTGGTTCCGAAAATCGCCAGCGCGAGAATATTCTCACCGTTGTGGCCGCAAACGATGATGGGGTCACTGTTTCAGAGGACTTCCGGGCGGACAGCGGGGAACTCTCGCGGAGCCCACTCGATGAAATTATTTATTTTGTCATGACGGACCGTTTTGCAGATGGAAATCCGCAGAACAATCCAACCCACGACAACCCAGAACTTCATCCCAGCGCCAAGTATCACGGCGGCGATTGGCAGGGAATTACAAAAAAACTGAATGAAGGGTATTTTTCAGGCCTCGGCATCACGACGCTCTGGATTTCTCCGCTTACGGAAAATACGATGAATGCGGAAAAAGACGCGCTGCCTCCCAATCGTCTCTTTACCTCTTACCACGGCTATTGGCCGACGTCCTGGACCAAACCCAATCCGGCTTTCGGCACAATGGATGACCTTCGCCAAACCATTTCCACCGCTCACGATCGCGATATTGCTGTGCTGGCTGATTTTGTGGCCAATCATGTTCACGAGGATCATCCGCTTTTTCAGGCGAATCCAAATCTGGCAACGCCATTCATGACACCCGAGGGAGAACAGAACATCCGTAAGTTTGATGCATACCCCATGACCACTTGGTTTGATTCCTTCCTTCCGTCCCTCGATTATGCCAATAACCCCGAAGTTCGCCAAATGGCTATTGATGCGGCAAAGTATTGGTTGATGGAAACTAATCTCGACGGATTTCGTCACGATGCCACAAAGCATATTCCCATCGATTTTTGGCAGGAGTTTACAACATCCATCAACGAACTTTCCCCCGTGACCGGGAAGCGGTATTATCAGGTGGGCGAGACCATCGGCTCTCGGGAAACCATTATGCAAAACGTGGGGACGGACCAATTGGATGGTCAGTTTGATTTCCCTCTTTTGTTCACCATTGTTCCGGCAGTGGGTCAGGGGACGGAGTCATTCGAAACGCTGGCGCGCTCCATTGAAGAATCCTGGGACACGTATCCCCGCGCGTCGATCATGAGCCCCCTCATTGGAAATCATGATGTCGTGCGGTTTGCAGCAAAGGCCGAACCCGGCGACTTGCCCGACGGAGTCCGCACAAAAGAGCTCGGCTACACCGACCCGCCAAGCGTGGATGAACCGGCAACCTATCACAAAATGGAAGCGGCGTTTGCCCTTCTCATGTCGCTGCCCGGGGCGCCGATGGTTTATTATGGCGACGAAGTTGGATTGAGCGGCGCGCATGATCCGGACAACCGACGTCCCATGCCGTTTGATAATCTTCAGGAAAACCAGATAGCACTGCGCGAGGCGTTCAAAAAGCTCACCAAAATTCGCAATGAATCCGTCGCGCTTCGGCGTGGAAATCTGCATGTGGTCCTGTCCCATGAAAACGCCCTGGCATTAGAGCGCACAAGTCCCGAAGAATCGATCCTGTTGGTATTAAGCCGAGGAGGATCAGAAAGCCATTCCAAGGCGATCAACAATGCTCAAAAATCTGAGGGTCATTCAGCCTGGACAGTATTGGCCACGAATGACTTATCAACGCCTTCAGCCAATGAAATGCCACCGATTCTCTATTCAATTTTCAGAAAAAAAGAATAAGAAAATCACATGAAAATGGGAAGTCTCTTCTTTCAGTAGAAAAAAAACAAAATTGATAAAACCGTTCCTCAAAAATTCGGTTTAGAACGGAAAAATAAAGTTTATAAAAAGATAAAATCAATAGATTCAATTGTTTAGCACTTAGTGTTGTGCACTGCAAAGTTATTTATTGGACAACAAACTCTTGACAATCGGGGAGAATCATCGTCATTTTACACCCGAACACATTGAATTTTTTGCTAGTTGCTCAAAATTCAGTAAAACGTTTTCAAAACGATAAAATTCATCAGTAAGGAGTGAAACAAATTGAATAAATTCTGGCGCGAGGTTTTTACCTTATGAATACAAAAATGATTTTAGAAAAATGCCGCAAAGGCTTCACCCTCATCGAACTGCTCATTGT
>CAYNUX010000589.1:0-2400 GCA_964400115.1 uncultured Cytophagia bacterium | reverse complement strand
CTGGGCCTGGAAGGAGAAGAACAACTCACGGTCATGAAAGTCGCCAAGATTCAACGCTGGGTCATGGATCAATATGAGAAAAAGGGCCGGCTAACTGCTATTTCGAATGAAGAGCTTGAAGAACAGGTCAAACAACATTTTCCCGATCTCTATGAAAAAGCGAAAAACAAATGACACTAAAAAGAGGTCTGTATGAGAATTCTGATTCATGAAAACTATGACACCCTGAGCAAATGGATTGCCCATTATGTTGCCGGCAAAATCAACCACGCCAAACCGACCAAAGATAACCCCTATGTATTAGGATTGCCTACCGGTTCATCTCCTATAGGAACCTATAAAGCACTCGTGCAACTCTACAAAGAGGGAAAAGTTTCTTTTGAGAATGTCGTAACGTTCAATATGGACGAGTATGTCGGCCTCGCTGAAGATCATCCCCAGAGCTATCATTATTTCATGTGGCACCATCTCTTTGACCATGTGGATATCAAAAAAGAAAATGTCCATATCCTCAATGGCAACGCCAAAGACCTTGATCGCGAATGCAGCCAATTCGAGCAAAAGATCAAAGATGCGGGAGGCATCGATCTGTTTCTCGGAGGCATCGGGCCCGATGGCCATATCGCTTTCAACGAGCCTGGGTCGTCACTATCCTCCCGCACACGTATCAAAACCCTGACTTATGATACGCAGGTGGCCAATTCGCGTTTTTTCGATAACGATGTGGAAAAGGTTCCCAAAACTGCGCTGACTGTGGGGGTCGGAACAGTCATGGATTCCAAAGAACTTCTCATCATCATATCCGGTTATAGCAAGGCCAGGGCCTGTCAAAAAGTGGTTGAAGAAGGTGTCAATCACATGTGGACGGTATCGATGCTGCAGTTGCACCGGCATGGCCTCATTGTCTGCGATGAGGAGGCAACTATGGAACTCAAAGTGGGGACCGTTAAATACTTTAAGGATATCGAAAGTGACGCATTGAAAAAACTGCCATCCCTCAGCTGAGCTGGGGGATCGGCTTTCGTTGCTCTCTTGCTGATTCACATGTCCGATCTCGAACAGTGTGCACGCCAACCTTATTGTCACAGAAAGAATTCAGGCGCACCGAAACATCTCAATCTCCGGAAGAATCGAAATCAGAGGTGTTTGGATTTTCTACCGGCATTTTGGCTTCGACAGCACTCCGCCATTGCTGCATCTTGACCAATAATTCCCGGGCTTTTTTCGGCATCTTTTCTGCCAGGTTATTTGATTCGCGCAGATCGTTTAAAAGATCATAAAGCTCGGTTCGGCCATCCTCGAAAAACTCGATCAATTTGAAATCCTGTAAACGGATAGCACCCGAAGGCGTGGCTCCACTACCATGATAGTGAGGGAAATGCCAATAAAGAGCATCGCGCTTTATTGGCTGTTTACCCCGCAAAAGAGGAACCAGGCTTTGACCATCCATGTGCTGCAAAGGCATCGGTTCGAGTCCTGTCATCTGTAAAAGCGTAGGATAAAAATCACAACTGATCACAGCATCATAACATGCGCTGCCTTGTTTTGTCATACCGGGCCATTTGATGACCAGAGGCACTCTTATTCCTCCCTCATAGAGCCACCCTTTGCCCGCACGCAAAGGTTCATTCGAGGTCGGCCGCACCTCTCCGGGTTTGGTGGACAATCCACCATTATCAGAGGTAAATATCACAATCGTATCCTCTTCCAGACCCAATTCACGCAGCGTTTGCATAATCTCACCCACACTCTCATCCATGCTTTGCACCATGGCAGCATAAGCCGCATTATCCTGGACGATGCGGGTCCCGACATCATGTTCCTGGCGTAAACGAATATCTGGCAGATTCATTGTTTTCAATTTGCGTTCGTATTTCTCAACCAACCCTGGTTTGGCCTGGATAGGGGTATGAACAGTGTAATAGGACATCATGAGAAAAAAAGGAGAATCGCTTCGACGCGTTTTCAAAAGATCGATCGCTTCACGCGTCAGTCGATCGGTGAGATATTCATCCTTTGGGCCATCTTTGAGTTTTGGATTGCGGTATGGAGAAAAATATCCCCCGGGTGGAGACCCTTTTTCGTGCCCACCGATATTGACATCGAATCCCTGAGCATTGGGATAATAGCCGGGACCGCCAAGATGCCACTTGCCGATGAACCAGTTCTGATATCCGTTATCCTTCAAGGCTTCGGCAATTGTGGTTTCTCCGAGTGGTAATTGGTTTTCAATATCCGGCCCGATGAGCGGACGATGCTTCGGTCGCAACCCCGGAATCCAGTCGGTAATATTGAGACGCGCGGGATGTTTTCCTGTCATGATACTTGCACGGGTAGGTGAGCAAACAGACCCGGCTGAATAGGCCGCTGTAAAACGCATGCCCTGATTGGCCAGGGCAT
>CAYNUX010000588.1:0-2406 GCA_964400115.1 uncultured Cytophagia bacterium | reverse complement strand
CATATTTCGGGTACACCGCAGATGGATATTCTGAGCCTTTACATCTTATTGGCCTGGAATATAGTCTCGTTCTAATAATGATCGTTTTTGAGTTGTTTCGGCATCGATCAAAAAATAATCACGGCGAGCCGCAGGCGAGAGTCTATTTCAAAGCTTGCGAAAGTGGCGAACTTGAATTTAGAAATTAAGGTAAGAAACGCGCAGAAAATAGTATCATTTTTGAAAATGGAAATCCGAGGAATCGCTGATGAGTTTAGTAACAAACAAAAAACCTGAAAACCTTTTTGCTCAAAAGCTCGCCGATCATTCATGCGAATTGCATCGCAGTGAGTTGGAGGTCTTGCAGGTCAATGTTGGCCGTCTATGCAATCAGACTTGCCGGCACTGTCACGTCAACGCAGGCCCTAACCGAAAAGAATTAATGTCACTGCCGATCGCAAAGCGTTGCGTTGAAATCCTGGATGAAATTGATTCCTTTCATACGCTGGATATTACTGGCGGAGCGCCTGAAATGGCCCCCGTGTTTCGAACGCTTGTTCAAGAAGGACACGCCCGTGGCAAACACGTAATTGATCGATGTAACCTGACGATTTTGACAGAGCCAGGATACGAGGACTTACGGGATTTCTTGCGCGATCATCGAGTGGATATTGTGGCGTCGCTCCCCTGCTACTCCGCTGAAAATGTGGATAAGCAGCGTGGGGACGGAGTCTTTGAACGATCTATTCAGGGTCTCAAGCTTCTCAACGAAGTCGGCTATGGTCAGTCTGAGGGCAATCACAGGGACGGAGACCTGACTCTCGACCTTGTGTATAACCCGAGCGGACCAAGCCTTCCTCCTGCAGCAGAATCCTTGGAACAAGACTATCGCGATCATCTCAAAGAGGAGTTCGGTATTGTTTTCGATCATCTGATCACGATCACCAATATACCCATCGGACGTTTCAAAAGTGACCTGCTTCGCAGCGATCGCTATGAAGAATATATTGATAAATTAGATGATGCTTTCAATCCGTCAAACGTGCCTTACGTCATGTGTCGGAATTATTTGTCGGTTGATCACGAAGGCTATCTTTTTGACTGCGACTTTAACCAAATGATCAATTTGCCATTAGCTGGAAAACGCCGAAATATTTTAGATTTCAACTTGTCAGAACTTTCCTCTCTTCCCATTGCAACGGGCACACACTGCCTGGGATGCGTTGCAGGAGCAGGCTCTTCCTGCGCAGGATCGCTCTCTTGAACCGCCCGACAATAATTCTTCAATTTTGCAAGTGGCCAACCGTCGGCCATGTTAAGACGCGGCTTGCTATTGATATTGGTCCTGAGTCCGCCTGTGAGCTTTATCAATGGATGGCGGAGCGTTGTTTCAGGGAAATGCAGCAGTTGGGGACGGAGTCGAAGCTCATCCTTTATTATACGGGTGCGGAAGAATCAAAGTTTCAATACTGGCTGCCTGGTTCTGATGCTTACTGGCCGCAGCCTGAAACTGGCCTTGGCGAACGAATTAGCCAGGGAATGGAAAAGGCATTCTCAGAACTTGATCCAGCTGCTGTTATTGCCGTGGGAACCGACTGCCCGGCCCTCGATACAACCGCCATGCGCAAAATGATCGAGGCGCTTTCGAGCCACGATTCAGCCATTATTCCAGCCCAAGACGGAGGTTATGCAGCCATCGGGCTCGCGCGTTATATTCCTGAACTTTTCAAGCAAATCGATTGGAGCACAGAGCGGGTTTTCAATCAAACTATCGAGCGCTGTAAATCTGCCAACCTGACAACCTGGGTTGGCGAGCCTGTGAATGATATCGACACCTTGTCCGACTGGGAAAGCGTTATGCATCAATATCCTGAGGCTCCCATAATCAAACAATTAAACCAGTAATTTATGATTCAAATTTCCGCGATTGTTATGCTCTCACGAGCCTGAAATTGTCAGAATACATGGCATGCATGCGGCTCCCCACTCTATGAAAAAACTGATAGGAGCCTTTATTATGGATATGAGTCTTACAGGAAAAATTGCTCTCATCACTGGATCAACCAAAGGCATCGGGAGGGCGGCCGCAGAAAGCCTCGCCAAAGAAAGTGCGACAGTCATCGTCAACGGTCGGTCGGAAGAAACGACACAGAAAGCTGTTTCAGAAATGAGCGGCAAGGTTCACGGAGTGGCAGCAGATCTTTCTACCGCTGAAGGTGTTGATACGCTTATCAGCGAAGCGCAAAAGATTGGACCAATCGATATTTTGATCAACAACGCAGGAATGTTTAATCCTGTTCCGTTCTTCGATATTCCCGACGAAGAGTGGCAGTCGTTTTTTGACCTGAACATCATGTCAGGAGTCCGCGCATCGAGAGCCGTTTTGCCCGGCATGTTGGAACGCGATTGGGGACGGATCATTTTTGT
>CAYNUX010000587.1:0-2417 GCA_964400115.1 uncultured Cytophagia bacterium | reverse complement strand
AAGAGCATCAAAACTCTGTGTCCACTGCGTTAAAGCTCATTGCTCTTTTCATGGCCATCACTCAACGCAGAGATCTCAGAGAACGCAAAGACAACGCAGAGAGAAAAAAACAGAATCAAAATTGTTCAGATATGACCTGAACACCTCTATGGTGAATAAAATCTTCAAGGGCTCTCACCACAGAGGTCTCAGAGAGACACAGAGAAAAGCCCAAGAAAAATTTTGCAAGACTTTTAGAAAAGCAGGGTTAACATCTTTGTTCGGATTTCAATAACCCGGTGCAACCGACCAAAAGCCACCGATGCAAAGCGGGTATCGAAAAGGGTACCGAGTCTGTGTCTTTTTAGCGGCCATAAAATTGATATCAAAGGAGAGAGAGATGAGAGACTGTTCCAGGCGCACCTTTTTGAAACTGGCGGGTGCTGCCACTGTGGCGATGACAGCAGGATGCAATTCCCTAAAGAAACGACCTTCCAAACCCAACCTGGTGCTCATCTTTTGCGATGACCTGGGGTATGGCGATCTGGGATGTTACGGCAGTACGGTTCACAAGACCCCTCACCTCGATCGCATGGCCCGGGAAGGCATGAAATTTACCGATTTTTATGTGACCTGCGGTGTCTGTACGCCTTCGCGTGCCAGCCTCATGACCGGCTGCTATCCCAGACGAGTGGATATGCATGTCAATGCCCGTCCCGAAGGAGAGACCGGTCGCCAGGTTCTTTTTCCCAGAGCGAAGAAAGGACTGAATCCCAGCGAGATTACCATTGCAGAAATTCTCAAAGATCAGGGCTATGCCACGGCGTGTATTGGAAAATGGCACCTGGGCGATCAACCGGAATTCCTACCCACTGAACAGGGATTCGATATTTTTTTTGGAATTCCCTATAGCAATGATATGAATCGTGATTTTTGTCCATTGCCCTTGATGCGAGACACTGAGGTGATCGAAGCCCCTGTCGATCAGGATACCCTGACAAAACGCTATACCGAAAGGACGATCGAATTTATCAAAGCCCATGCCAACGAATCGTTTTTTGTCTATCTCCCTCACGCGATGACGCATAACCCTCTACATGCCAGTGAAGCATTTCGCGGAACATCTGAGAATGGACTTTACGGTGATGCTGTGCAGGAAATCGATTGGTCTACGGGTGAGATCCTTGCCACCCTGGAGAACCTGGGAATTGCTGAAAATACTCTTGTTATTTTCACTTCGGATAATGGTGCGGCAAGTCGCTGGGGGGGCAGTAATCTGCCGTTATCAGGTTGGAAAGGGGATACTATGGAGGGCAGTATGCGGGAGCCTTGTATCATGTGGTGGCCGGGAACCATACCGGCCAACAGCGTGTGTACAGAACTGGCCTCCACGATGGATATCCTGCCGACCATGGCTAGGCTTTCTGGAGGTACTGTGCCTGGTGACCGTATTATCGACGGAAGGGATATTTATAACCTCATGACTGATGAAAGTGCCAAAACCCCTCATGAGGTCTTTTATTACTATCAAAAGGAACAGCTCATGGCTGTGAGATCCGGGCCCTGGAAACTGCATCTTGCACTGGATAAACAATACAAGAGTGTGCATCACCCCGGATATAAAAATGGTCGACCGCAAAAGCTTGTGAATCTGGTTTCCGATCTCAAAGAACAGCATGATCTCTCTGGTGAATATCCAGAGATTGTATCAAATCTGCAACGGCTGGCAGATGCCGCCCGTAATGATCTCGGAGACCTGGGGAGGCAGGGAAAAAATCAGCGTCCCGCAGCCATCGTGGAAAATCCCATCGCACAGCTAAAAAAATGAGCCGGCTATATATATAGTTCAGGGTTCTGTCATTTCATAAAGATCCATGATCGTATCGAGCTGATCCGGATCGAGGAGATTTCTTTCTAAAATGATCTCCCGGATGGATTTGTCTGACGCCAGATAGGCTTTGGCAACCTCTGCAGCTTGTGCATAGCCAATAACCGGGTTCAGTGCTGTGACGATGCTCATGCTCCCCTCGGCAAAGGCTCTGCAACGTTCCTTGTTTGCTGTGATACCTTTAACGCAGCGTTCTGTAAACGCATAAAGCGCAATACCCTTGTTTTTAGATTGTTTGTGTCATTGATTTCTCTCCTGGCGATGCCCTGTATCACTGCATAGTTTATTAAACATATTTTTTCACAGAACCATTCACCGTACCGGTCGATTCTGCTAGATATTTCATGGATCGACAAGCAAAAAGAAGAACATGGGGTGTTTTTTGATCCATCGGGGGCAAAGGATGTCTTGAATAAATGGAATTTTTACCTTATTATACTTTTTCAATTTCTTTATTTCAAAACACAACGTAAGGAATTATGAGCAAAGAACTTTATCCTTTATTCGGTATAATAACCGTTCTAAACACTCCATTTACTGCAGATAATCG
>CAYNUX010000586.1:0-2423 GCA_964400115.1 uncultured Cytophagia bacterium | reverse complement strand
GGTTCCCACCTTCACATCTGTTAATGCCAGGTTTTTCTTGCCCGCCTGGATAATCGTTTCCAGCGTATAAGTAAACTCGGACATGACATTTATTTTCAGGGCGGCTTCGCGTGAGAGGGCTCTGAATCCGCTGGTGGCGTCATTAATATCGGTATCTGATAGTTTACGAACAACCCAGCTTCCCAGCGCTTGTAATTTCTTTTTTGTCCAGGAAAAGTGCTCGATTCCGCGGGTATTGCGATCGCCGACCACCAGGTCGGCATCGCCTTGAATGATGGGTATCACGAGTTTGTTAATATCATTTGCGCAATACTGATTATCCGCATCAGTATTGACGATGATATCAGCATCCAGGTAAAGACAAGCATCGAGGCCGGCAGTAAATGCTTTGGCCAAACCTTGATTCTTGGTCATTCGCACGACATGGTCGACACCACTTTCTTTTGCCACACGTGCTGTATCATCAATACTCCCATCATCGATAATCAAAACTTCAATCTCGTCGATTCCCTCGATGGCTTTTGGCAACTCTTTTAGAGTAAATGGGAGTGTTTCAGCTTCATTAAAGCAGGGTATTTGGATAATTAGTTTCATTCTATAATTTCTTCAATATTATAATCTTTGATATTTTTTGCGTGAGTAAAAATAATCATTTCACCCAAGAGGCCGATAGAAATCATCTGTATACCGACAAGAAACAGAATAGCACCGAGCAGCAGCAGTGGTTTCCCGGCAATTCCACCGATCCCCAGCAGGCGGTATACAAAAAGGTAGAGATTAATGAGTGCACCGGCAAGAGTAAACAGAGCGCCCAAAAAACCGAGGAAATGTAAAGGTTTCTTTGTATAGTTGCGCAGAAACAAAACGCTGATCAGATCCAGCAATCGTCTGATATAGTCTCTTGGATAAAGAGAGGGATTGTAGCGCCCGGGCATTTGCTCAACCTTGGTTTCGGCAATTCTAAATCCCTGTCGTTGGGCAAAGACCGGTAGAAATGCATTGAGACTGCCGTAAAAAGGTACACTTGCCAAGACCACACGCCGAATAGCCATGACACCGCTATTGATATCGTGTAATCTCAGACCAGTAAAGCGGTTGGTAATAACATTAAAAAATCTCGACACAAAACGATTCAGAGGTGAATCCCGTCGTGGAGACCTCTGACCCACGACGAGATCATAACCCTGTTCCAACTTTTGAATGAGTTTAAAGAGATCAGCTGGATTGACTCCCACCCGGCAGGTAAAAAAGACAATAACATCGCCCTCGGTCACATTCATCGCAGCATCCATGACCGATGCCTCACCGAACTTTGTACGCATCTTGATTACTTTGATGTCATTGTTGTCCTCGGCACATCTTTTAAGCAGTGACCAGGAAGCATCAGTACTGCCATCGTCGATATAGACTAATTGATAGGGGTAACGAAATTTCTGCAGAACTGACTGAAAAGCCCGGTGCAATTCAGGCAAAGCCTCTGCCTGATTATGCACCGAGACCCATACAGACAATTTTTGCCAAGAATCTGCTGAAAGTGCTGGTTGCTCTTTTTCGGTAATTTTGGGGTACGTTATGCTCATGATTCCTAACACATTAGCGTTTTAAATTTAGAAATTATTGATCTCTGGTGAGATCGACAAGTGATTTACGTGAACCGCTTTCAACGATCAGGCGGCCGATCAGCCCCAGAAACATAAACTGAACAAAAGTTGCTAAAAACAGGGCTGTCAAAATAGTCAGAATGTTGAGTTGTGCAAATGAATTTTGCATGACCAGCAACCGGTATAGAATGGCGAGCAAGGAAACCGTTCCGGCGACCAAAAAAAGTCCTCCGAATCCGATAAAAAATTCCAACGGATTTTTCAAATGACGCATGAGCAATCGGATGGTTGTCAAATCCATGATCACCCTAAACGTTCGGGAGAGGTTATATTTTGATTGACCATATTTTCGGGCATGATGCTTTACCGGTAACTCTGCAATACGCGCACCTTCCATCCGCATCAGCGCAGGGATAAATCTATGAAACTCTCCATAGAGTGTAATGCGTCTTAACATATCTCCTCGAAACGCTTTTAGCGAACAGCCGGTATCGTGCAGTTTTACATCGGTTACAGAGCAGATCAATCGATTGGCGATTTTTGATGGGATTTTTCTCATCAACACTTTGTCCTGACGATTTTTTCGCCATCCGCTGACCACATCATAGCCCTGGTCCAATTTCGCCAGCAAGAGAGGGATATCAGAGGGATCATTCTGAAGATCGCCGTCCATTGCAACGACGATACGACCTCTTGTGGCCTCGAAACCCGCTCCCATCGCTGCAGACTGACCGAAATTGGCACGAAACAGAATAACTCGTACCTCTTTATATTCTTTTGCCAATCGTTTCAAAATATCGCGGGTTCCGTCTGTACTCCCAT
>CAYNUX010000585.1:0-2425 GCA_964400115.1 uncultured Cytophagia bacterium | reverse complement strand
GATCTACACTCTTTCCCTACACGACGCTCTTCCGATCTATGGCTGTTGCGGCTTGCAGAGATCCCAGGTCAATGATATGAATGTTCAGCTTGGCCTCTCCACCATCCGAATAATCGGCCTCTGCCTGAGAAATGTTGAGCCCGAGCCGGGTGGTTTGAGAGCTCTCTATATGGGTGCGGTGCATTCCGGGAAGGCCATCCGGCAAGGTAGCTGAAAGCCTGTCAGAATCGATGATGGCCACATTGCTCAGTTCTTGCAGCGAATTTTCTGCTTCTTTGACGTGTTCAGAAAGATCTTTGGAACTGTCTGATATCTTTTTTTTGACTTTTTCGCCTGTTTGCTGTAATTTTTGTTTTGCCTTTTCCAGCTCTTTGGGTTTATCTGCTATCTCACAGCCTGGTAAAAGCGGTATGAAAATAAAGACCCATAACCATTTCATAAGATTCTCCGGTTTTTATATCCTATAAAATTGCGCCAAAATGCTTAAAAAGCAAGTAAAAAAGTTAAAGACTCAAATTCCGGTTTTCTGACTTGATTGCCATTGGAATGTTTTGCATATTGAATTGCCCCATGAAATAGTGCAAATGTGATAGCAGAAAGGAGAGCAGGATGTTTATTGTACATGTTTTTGTTCACGTTAAAAAAGAACAGATCGAGGCCTTTAAACAAGCGACTCTTGAAAATGCCCAAAACAGTTTGCAAGAACCTGGTGTGGCTCGGTTCGATGTCATTCAGCAAAAAGACGATCCCACAAAATTTGTCCTGGTAGAAATCTATCGCACGGATAACGATCCGGCCAAACACAAAGAAACCCGGCACTACCAGATCTGGCGAGACACCGTAGCAGACATGATGGCAGAGCCTCGGTCGAGTGTAAAATACAATAACATTTTTCCGGATGAGGAGGAATCGGATTGATTGAATCATTCCAATTTGCTACCGCACAAAAAATCATTTTCGGACGAAAGCGCCGGATGACTATACCTCATGTAACGGCTGGCTGGGGCTCTAATGTGTTTATTCTTACGGTCGAACATACAGATCGTATGCAGTGGCTTTTCGATCTCTTCAAAGACCATGACCTGATCTATGATGTCTTTTCCGTGACTCAGGAACCCACCATCGAAATGATGGAACAAGCTATGGCCCAAGCTTCCCAGATGCAGCCCGACTGGATCTGCGCGGTAGGCGGGGGCAGTGTTATAGATACGGGTAAGGCATTGGCCACCATGATGGTACAAGAGGGCGACTTGACAAATTATCTCGAAGTCATCGGCAAAGGCCAACCGCTCAAACCGGTCTCATTACCCCTGATCGCTGTTCCTACTACGGCGGGTACCGGTTCTGAAGTGACAAAAAATGCTGTGCTCAAATCACAAGAACACAATGTCAAAGTCAGCATGCGCAGCGATGTCATGCTTCCGCAAGTTGCGTTGGTGGACCCAGAGCTGACAACGAGTCTCCCGCCGGAGATTACCGCAACGACCGGACTCGATGCCATTACCCAGCTGCTGGAAGCTTATGTCAGTCGATTTGCCAATCCACTTACAGATGCGATCTGTCTTGAGGGGCTGCGTTATGCTGTTCCTGCTATCAAGGCTGCCTATTCAAACGGACAGGACATAGAGGCTCGTGAAAGGCTATCGGTTGCGGCGTTGTTTAGCGGAATGGCGTTGGCAAATGCCAAGCTTGGGGCAGTGCACGGATTCGCCGGTCCCCTGGGAGGAATGGTCTCGGCTCCCCACGGAGCAGTGTGTGCAAGATTGTTGCCTCTGGTTGTGGATGCCAATTACCGTGCTATCGCAGATCGGGGCAACGAAGGACAACTCTGCCGGTTTGAAGCCGTGGCTCGCATCATCAATCCGCACGGCGAACCCAATATCTCTTTGGCGGTGGAAAAATTGCATGATCTCGTTACAGAACTGGCTATTCCAGGTATCGAATCGTATGGGTTTACCAAAGATCGTATTGACGAATTGATCGATAAAGCTTTGCAGTCCAGTAGCATGAAGGGCAATCCCATCGAATTAAAGCGCGAGGAATTGGAGTCTATCCTGGATCAGGCTCTTTAGAAAAACACAACATTTATTCTTTAGGCACGTGTGTCCATTCGGGTTTTCCCGGCCGCTGAAGAAATAAATGATTGGGACAAATTTTGTTTCACTGGAGAAACAGCAACCCAATACATTCACGTTCGAAACAGGCAAACAGATCAAATCCTGAGTCAATCTATGGTCAGCCCCACTATTATTCATTCTGCAACGGATCCACGTATTCAGCTGTTTACAAAAATAAGGGATCGTCAGCTTGCAAAGGAGCACAAGCTCTTTGTTGCAGAAGGTGAGCTTCTTGTGCACCGGCTCCTGACAAGCCAGCATCGATGCAAGGCTATTTTGGTCTCAGAGTCCAGAGCGCATAAATTTGC
>CAYNUX010000584.1:0-2426 GCA_964400115.1 uncultured Cytophagia bacterium | reverse complement strand
GGGAGAACCATCGACATAGGCATCCAATTCGAATATTGACAAAAGGTGCACAAATCACATTTTTAAAAAAATCTCAAAGGAGGTGATAACAGGATCCCTTTGCGGTACAATACCACTAATTTAACAAATTTTGCATCATCCATTTTTTGGGAGAAACAAATGCAAACCAAAAAGTTAATCCTCTTTTTGCAAATCAGCTTTTTTATCCTGTTTTGGTGTTCTGCTATTTTTGCACAACCTCATGCCATAGACCCTTTAACAGAACTCATTACTTACATCAGTGAAGATCCCGGATTCGTGAAAGCGCCTGCAGTCAAGGCAGAGGAAATGCATAATGCTGTTTTTCAGGGAAGTACTGCCTATGAGGTCGGCTGGGATTATTCAGATCCTCCTTATGATTTTTCCTATTCAACCGCTTCAGCCTCTTATACAGCAGCAGCGGGTGACTTTCCCCTCGGTGATTTGAATTGGTTTCCTGATAAAAAAGCAGAATGGGAAGCATGGATCGAAACGGATGTAGAAAAAACAACCAACAGGTCTGTCAAGGACTTTGTACTCGAACAAAATTATCCGAATCCCTTCAACCCAAATAAAATATTCAATTTCAAGACCGGATCAGGTTTCTCTGGTCATCTATAATATGCTCGGCCAAAAAGTACGCACACTGGTAGAAAAGAAACAATCAGCCGGGGTGTACTCCCAACAGTGGGATGGTGCAGATGATTCAGGCAAGCCACTCGCAGGAGGAATCTATTTTTGTAAACTGCAAGTAGCAGACCAAAGTTCTGCAAAAAAAATGACATTATTGAAATAGTTTCTCATCTGAGCCAGGACTCCAAGTGTTCTGGCTCACCTCTCCTCCGTCTTATACTCTCCCCCATCCCCTTCCACATTCTTGCTGGTGCGCTTCCAGAGGTCGTTCTTTTCGGTTGAGATGAGTGGATGATAGCGATGGGGTCTGCGAAAGGCATTGCCCCAGCTGGTTTTGGCCCGGCGTTCGCGCAGCCGTGCGATATCGAATACGGCGAAAAAGATCCCTTCACGCTCACCCCCGATGACCACGGTGTTCCCCTCCTGATCATAGGCCAACGAATGACCGTTATTGACAGGTTCGGGATAGTTGGTCATGGCCACGCACATCTGGTTTTCCCATGCACGTACCTTGAACTGATCCAGCCGCTTTTCCTCCAGGGTGCAGGCATTGGGGGTCAGCACGAGCTCTGCCCCATTGAGCATCAAAATACGCGCACTCTCGGGGAATCCCCGGTCGAAACAGATCATAGAGCCCACTTTGACCGGCCCGATTCGGGTATCCAGTTCACCCACAGGAAAGCCGTCACCAGGGGTCATACCCGATTCCGTGGGTTTCATGTCGCTGGTGTGCACCTTGGCATGTACGACCACAGCCCGGCCAAGAATAGAATGCGGGCCATCCAACGCCAGATGGGGATCTGTAAATTCAAAGGTCGCCATTCCGTCTTCATTGGCCTCGATGTTGCCGAGATCACCCACATGACGCACCTCGTCGGTGCGGGCGCCGTGCTCCATGCCTTTAGGATTATAATGGCCGACATCTGTGGTGGCATCTGCAGCCGAACAATCCCCATACTCGTGAATATGAAAGCCATGTTTGCCAGGAGTCAACCCTTCAAACAGACCACATACCACAATGCCATTTTCCCTTTTTTCGAATGTCACGGTGCCATGGGCATTATTGCCTTCTGTAGGATGCAAAACGGCAATCGCATCAGCGACTTTCATCTTTTCGGATGTTTCCATGGCTTGCATTTCACCGGTTTGTTCTGCAGATGGTTCCATGTCAGTCTGTTCCTGTTGCTGACAGCCTGAACCCATCATATGCATAGCGAGCGTCAAAATTGTAAAAATTTTTATTCTTTTTATAACACTTTTCCCCTATTGGTCTTTAGTGGTTGTATTATAGACAGCCCGATTTCGTCAGGCGAGCGCCTCGATGATTGTTTTGCAAAAAACAGGCAAATCGCCCGGATTCCTGGAGGTAATCAGGTTTCCGTCTCTGACCACCTCTTTATCCTGCCATTCAGCCCCCGCGTGCACGAGATCGTCACCAATGGAGTAAAAACTCGTTACTTTCTTTCCTTTAACGATATCCGCGGATGCCATCATCCATGGCCCATGACAAATCGAAGCGATGAGCTTGTTTTGCTCACTCATCGTCTTGACAAATTCCACCATCGGTCTTGACCGCCGCATATGATCGGGCGAATAACCGCCGGGTATGATCAACGCATCATAATCTGAAGCATTGGCCTCATCGATTGATTTATCGGCCTGAGCCTACAGGCCGTGTTTGCCGGTCACTTTATTTTTATCCGGACCGATCACCGTCACCCTGGCACCGGCCTCGATCATCCGATAGTAGGGATACCAAAATTCCAAATCCTCAT
>CAYNUX010000583.1:0-2433 GCA_964400115.1 uncultured Cytophagia bacterium | reverse complement strand
GGCAGAACACGCGGCTATTCGATACGAGCATTTTGAATCCAGAGATTATAATCAGAAAAGTCGACTTTACCATCCATATTGGTGTCGGCGTCGAGATATCCACCCGTATTATTCCTTTTAACATTATACCATAACCGATAATCTATGGTATTGATAGTATTATCTCGGTTAATATCTGATGCTCTGATGGCCCATAAGGTAGCATCAACGTCTATTGCTGCTTGTTGATTATAGAACTGATTCTTTGCAACGGTAAAATCATAAAAAGCGGTCGAATTATTTTGTAGAAGCACAGGGTTTGCGCTGATTGCTTTGCAATGATTCCTGTGGCTGATACGAATATAGTACCAGTTTTGGGCGAGGTTTTCAAAACGCAGCATCATAGAGTCGCCATCTCTGTTCAACGAGTATCCATTTTTATCAAGAAAAACCGATTCTTGTACTATCGCTTCACCATCAGGCGTCAGGCTTAATTCCAAAAGCACCCAGTCTATGGCCTGCTCTGGTATCGTGTATTGAAAAACAGGTGCCTGGGAGTAAGGAGAATACGTGGGTAATAGATGTTTTTGGTACAACGAGTCGCTCATTTGTTGATTAGAGGTGATATATGCGCCCTGCAGCCACAGGCGAAAACAGAGCAGTGGATCCGAGGTCGATGTTATCTTGACAAGTGCATCTTTTGCAAAAGGCGAACAGATGCGGGTAATAGTCCCTCCCTGCAAAGAGCCACCTGCAGTCCAGGATCCTGTCTCAGGTTCCAACCATTCTAACTTGTAATAGCCGGGTTGATCCGAAAGATCGAAATCCACCTTGTGGCTATCCGGTAAATAAACGGCCCATTCAAGATTTCTCTGAATACAGAGTCCGCCCGGACTGGTGCGAGAAGGTTGTGGTACACATTCATGAAACGGCATGGTTTGGGTAAAAAATATTTTTAAATGACCGAGCTGAACAGCACCCGGGGTGTTGAGTTTATCTGTTTGCAAAATTTTCTCTTTAGCTGTGCATGTGTATATGCATCCATACATGAGATAGCTGTTGGCCATGGCAACTGCCCAGGAATCTTTGCGGATTTGATCTTGTGTTTGATTGGAATGGTGATAGAACGGGTCATATGGATTCTGGGGGCCTTCATAGCCATATTCATCCACAGATACCGGCAATCCGTATGTTCTGTCGGTCATAGCAGAGTCATATAGCGCTTGAGCATCACCATACATTTGCTGCATGATATAGTCCAACCAATCGGAAAAAAGCGTATAGTCTTTACTATTGGAGGTATATCCGGTAGGATGGATCGAGAGTGGGTGGTCATATGGATCCCAATAATCGATCAGGCCTCCGATATAGTCATACATTTGCGGTGTGCTGGTTTCGTTATATTCCCCGGAAACGACCCAAATCACATTATATGCAGCATATCGTGCAACGATATATTTGGCAAATCGCTCGAATTGGGTTGAGGTAAAATCATCAAACGTTTGTGCCCAGACAAAGAGCAAACCCGGAACGATATCATTTTCGAGCATATATTCGATGCGTTTATCGGCCCAATCAAAATATAGAGGCTGAAGTCTATCCAGATCAGAATCATTTTCCCACAGGCTTCCCCCTTCATTGATAGAAGGATCCTGTACAGTATGAATAACTCCGGAGATAAAATTAAACCCCTGAGCGGCTCGTGCATCGATATAAGGCTTAAAGTGGGTCTCGAATGCGGCGTTTTTGCTTCTGAATATACGCCAGCAGGTATCGCCCATACGGAAAAAAGGGGATCCATCGCCGTTGAAGAAATGACGTCCCTGGATTTCTAAGAATCCTTGAGATATTGAAGAAATACAATTGATTGATCCCGATTGGTTGTGCATCAAGAGGTCATTAGAGGATGTAGAGTACGTCCAGTTGCCTACAATGGTGGGAGCGAATCGTACCGCCCAGGTCGTTCCTCCTTTCCAAAATCCAGGTAAGGTGAAGATAGCACCGCCGGGACCGGAAAATTGGACGTCAAGCATCACCTCCGTATATGGATTATCATAAGCAGACCCTGTTAATTGAATTTCGCATACCGAATAACGAGGTGTGGTGTATTGGGCCCAGGAGAGTGATGTGAATAAAATCAGAATAGCACAGGCCATCCGGACGACGAGAGAGAATTCCATTGCATATCTTACCCATAGTAAATGATTTTTAATCGCCCCATAGCCTCGTAAAAAGATAAAGAATTTTCTTAAAATATCAAACAGTATTAAAATAATGACAAAAAATTCTGTTTGTTGCCATTACGCCTCATTTTTTTACTCAAGGGGACAAATGGATGTAATAAAAAAATTACAATTCACAAAGATGGTTTCTCAGGTCTATAAAAAACAGATGTTTATTGTTTGTCACAATTGCATGATAGTTTGGTTCGGCTTTTGCATATCGCCAGATGAG
>CAYNUX010000582.1:0-2436 GCA_964400115.1 uncultured Cytophagia bacterium | reverse complement strand
AGTATGATAGCTAAATGGCGATTTGCGCAATCTCAACTCCTCGAGATTCTGATAAAACCGCAAGGCTTCGATAGCAGCAAGGTACTTTGTTCTTTTTAGTATATACAGAGGTAAAAAGCTGCTCGCCCCGTCAAAATCGAGACACAGATCGAATCGCTGTTGTATCAACCCTTTCCAAACCTCAAATCGCTCAGATACGGACATTATTTCATCAGGACGACGGCAGAACCGTTTCGAATTGTAATAGATAATGTGCCCGAATAAATGTTTGCAGCTTTCAGCCAGTCCGCGATTCCACGTTCCGGTGACCAGAGTAAACTTGATTCCCGGATATCGACGTTTGATACCCCAGACAACAGGCAAAATCAGCAACAAATCACCCAGATGTTTAAGCCTGAACACCAGACAGGACTTCATAGCCTCACCGGGGGGCTGCTTTCTGTATAATGTCCGTTGTATGGCCCAAAGGACCATTCTATGAAAATACACAGGAATCAATTGCCATTGAAACAGGGCTATTTTCATTTTACCTCAGAATAAAAATTGAGGCACTCTTGGGCAAACCGGTTCCAGGTAAACTGCTCGAGTACCCGCTCTCTGGATTTTTTTGCGAGCCTGGTATGCAAGTCCGGATCATTAGCCATACGGTTCAACTGGAGAACGAGTTGATCGACATCCTGCTCATCATAAACAAGACCGGCATTATCGATCAGAGATGGGATGGCTCCGGAAGTGGATCCGATAACCGGTGTCTCGCAGGCCATAGCTTCGACGATCACCCGACCAAACTGTTCTTTGCACCATCCTATCGTACAAGTCGGCACAACCAGACAATCGACAGCACTGTAAACCTTGAACAACTTTTCCTGACGAATGTACCCTCTCAAAACAACCCGTTCACTCAAATTATTTTCCTGAATCCAACTCGATACACGCATCTTGGCTGATCCATCTCCGACAATGGTTAGAAAAAACCTCTGATCCAGGCGACGAAACGCCTCGAGCAATACAAAGATCCCTTTATACTCTTCCAGTCGCCCGATATAACCGATATTAAAGCCCTCTTTTTTGGGAGCCTCGGTCTTTGCGAACAATTTCTCATCCACCCCCCAGGGGACGATACGAATGGGACCTTTATAGCCGCGATGGCGCAAAAAATCATGCGAGCCTTGATATCGCACGGTTGCCCCTGCTGCCTCGGAAAAAACTTTTTTTTCTATCATTCTGTAAAACGCGGAAAATCGAAAAGGGATTTTATCATAGAGAATATTTTGAAAATTATCAAAGAAAAATCGCGGACGGGGAGAAACTCTTTTACTCCATTGCAATCCCTGAAAGCAAAAGAGTGTGTTTGCTTCATCAAAGACATGCACGACATCCGGTGAAAACTTTTTAACAGCGGTACCGAGCCGTTGAGTGAAAAAACTTCGATGCCGGTATCCGGAAAACGCCACAGGCGCAGAAACCAGTGTATAAGCCTTTTGTCCGATATCCGACGCCTCGTTTCTGGCCTTGTCTGTCCAGTTGCTCGGGCGAATGACCATGATTTCGGTGTCAGGCTGTCGTGCGAACGCATCGTACTTTTTGAGTTCTTCAGGAAAGGCCGCTGCATGTTCGATAAATAATATTCTCATAAGGCTTTTCTTGCATAGGCTCTAAGATATTCATTTTGATTAAAAGGTGTAGCTGCAATATCGAAAATCGTATAAAGCAACTTGCGAACCCGTTTGCGACCGGATACACAGGTGACCGGTGCTATGGAAGGACGGACTTGTGCTCTATCGAAAAATTGTACCAGCACCCGTGCCAGAGTTTTGGGTGAAAAATAGCTCAGATGCTCCGGCGGTCTGAGGTGATGCCAATTCTGTTTGCGAATTTTTCTCGCCCACGAGTCAAAATTTGGTGTGCCACAAGCAAACCATCCACCCGGTTTCAGCAAAGCCGCAATTTTTGTAAAAAACTCGGCCGGATTCGGCAAATGCTCGATCACATCCCAGGCTGTAATCACATCAAAACTCTCAGGTGGGAACGAACTCGTTTCCAGTGTTCCGGTGTGCACATCGAGTTCCAAATGCTCCCTGGCAACGGATGACGCATATTCCGAGATTTCCAAACCAACGGTTTCCCAGCCCTGTCGTCGTGCCTCATCTAAAAAAAAGCCGGAAGCACAACCGATATCCAGTAAACGTCCGGGGGCTTTGGTTTTTGCATGAATCGTTTCGAGTTCCCGTTTGGCATTTTGGATCTTTTCACGCTTTTTTATGATATAGTCTCCGGTATAGCCAATCGCCTGATCCTGAAAAGAGATCGACTGTCCATTGAAATAACTGGCCCCGTACAATTCAGAGTCAAAGGGTGCGGTGGCGAACACAAAAGAACAACGGTCGCACTGGACAACTGCAATCGAATTTTTTTCATATATTTTATGCGTTTGTG
>CAYNUX010000581.1:0-2440 GCA_964400115.1 uncultured Cytophagia bacterium | reverse complement strand
CTTTTCTTTGATTCGATCGATGCTTTCTTTTCCAATCAAGGGCAAATAATCATCAATGGTAATCATATTAAATAAATTCTTCATAGGTGAGCAGATTCCAGATTAGTGAGTTGTTCGGTTTTTTCGTCTTTGGCCTTCCATGTCAGCAGTTTTAAGAGCGGCCATGACCATATCCGGTTCAACCGGCATAGCCTCGTTATGAATTGTCTCTCCTTCTGCGCAGGCTCTTTCGGATACTTTTTCCAGTTCATAATCCGTGACATTGGTCAACCCGATATCTTCCAGGGTGGTCGGAAGGCCGATGGTCTCACAAAAAGAATAGACCTGGTTCACGGTCTGTCGCGGCTTGTCGGTTAGAAACAGGGAAGCGAGAGTTCCAAAGGCGACTTTTTCTCCGTGGGTATAGTGATGGGTATCCTGAAGGATTGTCAACCCATTATGAATCGCATGTGCAGTAGCCAGGCCGCCGCTCTCGAATCCCAGGCCGCTCAGCAAAGTATTGGCTTCTATGATGTGGTCAAGTGCAGGGGTAACGGCATGAACCTGAACAGATTGTTTGGCAGATAATCCTTCCTCGATAAGAGTATCATAACAGAGTTGTGCGAGGGTGTATGCAGCATTGGATCCGTGGTTGCCGCTCATATTGGCGGCAAAACTTTGCCGGCATGAGTTGGCTTCGAACCAGGTTGCCAGGGCATCGCCCATACCAGAGACAAGGAATCTGACAGGAGACTTGGCGATAATGTCAGAATCTACGAGTACAAGATCGGGATTTTTAGGGAGAAAAAGATAGCGGTCGAACTCTCCTTCCTCCGAATATATCACTGCCAGGGCGCTGCAAGGAGCATCTGTGGAGGCAATGGTCGGAATGATTGCCACAGTCACTGCCAATTCATGTGCAACAGCCTTGGCTGCATCCAGGGTTTTCCCCCCACCGATCCCTGCGACAATATCGATTTTATTATTATTACCAACCTTGACCTGCTTGTCGATCTCTTTGTCACTGCATTCTCCGCCAAATATTGAGAGATGAACGCTGATTTCAGACAAGGTGGCCTTTTCCATCTGTGGCCAGATATTCTTTTTTACAAAAGGATCTAAAATAAATAAAGCATTCTTGCCCAGACGCTTCATTTCTTCACCAAGATTTTGGAGGGCCTGGCTTCCTTGAACATAGCGTCCCGGGAAAAGAGTGGTATAAAGCATGCAGCCTCCATTAGAGAGTTTAAAGATTATTGCTATAAATAAAGGGGGACGATTATCGGGTATAATAGTCTTTTAATTGTTGTTCATAATCAACAATTGTCATTTCTTCGGGTTCAAATTCCGGTGCATTTTTAAGGGTTTCCTGATCCACCTTGATGTGCAAACGCTGTTCCAGCCAGCTGACTTGTTCGATCAGACGGGGGAAAATGGCTACCTTTTTTCCAGGAAACCAGTTTCGAGTATCGATCTTCAAAAGGCGTATCAACCAGTTTTCGCGATTAATCAAAAAATCCTCTACATGACCGATTTCTCCGTCGCGTGCCAGGATATGATATCCGGTTACCGATTTTATCGAACGAAGATGAGTTTCTTTTTGTCCGGGTTCATCTTTATTTTTGATGGGAATTTCAGGAACAGTATCCATAGGCATTTCGACAATACCAGGCACTCTTGCCGCCATACCCGCCCAGTAAGAAGGCCAACCATAATATTTTGCCAATTCGACTTCTTTTTTTCGACTAACAGGCTGATGTTTAGCCAATTGCGGACTCTGCTCGATTTGTTCCTTACTCAAATTAACAGGGATGACATCTTCTTTCCAATCTGCCTGCAAAAGAGAAAAGGGGGAAACAACCACTTTGCGATCCAATAACCAATTTCCGGTTTCCAACACTAGATATCGTATGGTCCAATATCTGTCATCAAAGAGCAAATCATCGAGGTTGCCTGCGATCTCATTGTCAGTGGTGATCAGCTTGAAACCAAAAAATTCTTTTGCAAATGAAAGCATATAGCCCTCCTAGGATTGATGATTTGTCAGATATTCATAGAGTATTTTAAACACTTTTTCTTTTTCTTCTCTGGCATCATTACGAAGAGTAAGAGTATTAGACAGTCTTGCCATTAATTTATCTTCCTTGGGGTTAGGATTTCCGATGAGCAAAATAGGTATCGTCTTGTTAAAATCTCTTAGATTTAGAACAAATTCCAAACTGTCCACACCATTTTGATCGCGCAAGATCAATACAGCAAGAAATTTGCCATGCCTCAACAGTCTTAGTCCATGCTGCAGATCGCCATAGATAATAGGAAAATAACCCTTGACAATCAAATCACTGATAAGAGGATCGCTTTGCTGATCGGATAAAACGAAAACTGCACGTGAATTAATCATTTTCCAAAAATCACTCCCGAATAAATTGATACCTATTAAAGCAACAATAAATATGCCAAT
>CAYNUX010000580.1:0-2441 GCA_964400115.1 uncultured Cytophagia bacterium | reverse complement strand
TGTTCTGTTTATGGCAGACGATTTTGGCTATGAAGTACCGGGTTGTTACGGTGGTACCTCGTATCAAACCCCGAACCTGGATAAACTGGCTAAATCCGGTATGCGGTTCGAGTATTGTTTCAGCACGCCGGTATGCTCGCCCTCCCGCGTCAAGATCATGACCGGCCGCTATGGGTTTCGCACAACCGATCAATGGGGGTACCTGCCGCCGGATGAGATTACATTTGGCGACGTGATGCAAAGCGCCGGATATCAGACCGCGCTGGCTGGCAAATGGCAGATGATCAAGCTCGAGGATGATCCCGGTCATGTGTCCCGGCATGGTTTCGATGAATACTGTTGCTGGGCATGGCATGAAGGACCGCGGTACTGGAAACCGCGTATCTGGCAGAATGAACGGCTGTTGGAAGGGATTGAGGATGAATATGGCCCGGATATATATACCGAATTTTTAATTGATTTTATGAAACGCAACCGGGAACGGCCGTTTCTTGCCTATTATCCCATGGCACTGACGCATTTCCCCAAAGGCGGCGAACCTAAAGGCCCGGATGGCGACTGGGAGACGTTTGCCGAGATGGTTGCCAATGCCGATGAAATGGTAGGGCGTATCGTCGAGGCGCTTGACGAGTTGGGATTGCGTGAAAATACCCTAGTCCTGTTCACTACAGATAACGGCTCCCCTACTAACGTTACATCGAAAATGGGAGATAAAGTGGTGCGTGGCGGTAAACGGTCTTTTAAAGATATTGGGACCCGGGTTCCGTTGATTGCCAATATGCCTGGAACCGTTCCGGCTGGTACGATTAATACAGATCTGATCGATTTTAGTGATTTTATGACTACATTCACGGATATGGCCGGTGTAGATGTACCGGAGGACCGTGCTATTGACGGTCAAAGCTTTTGGCCGCAGTTACAGGGAAAAACAGGAAAGCCCCGCGAATGGGCGTTTAATTATTTGGGAAGCGAGGACCAGGGCTGGATTCGGACGCATCGCTGGAAACTGTATCTGGACAGCCGAATGTACGATATGGAGAACGATCCAAATGAAGAAAAACCGATTTTGCCTGAACAGGATACACCGGAAAGCGGGGCAGTCCGTGACAGACTGCAGACCACGTTGGTCCGAATCATGATGCGGCAGTAGAAAATGATTTTGGAAAAATTATAAAAAGGTCAATAAATGCGCAGAGCATATGTGAATATCTTGATGATCACAGTACTGGTTTTAACAGCAATGAATGGTTGTAACAAAAATCAAAAATCTGCTGAATACATTAAAAGCGTACGTTTTTTTGCCGACTGTGTGCTGGAGGACGGCCGCGATGATTACGGCAAAAAGACGCCGTTGTTTGTTGACGGTTTGCATGTGGAGACATTAGAACCGGTAAAATGGATGGCCAGGGGCGGCGAGCCGTGGATTATCAGCAACTTTGCCAGTCAGCAATCGTTAATGCGGCTTTTGGACGGCTTGACAGTATTGACTGGAGATGAGAAATACCGTCAGGCGGCGGAAGCAGCAGCCGGTTACGCGCTTGAACATTTGCGTGCAGAGAATGGTTTGCTGTACTGGGGCGGGCACATGGCTTGGGACTTGTCAAAAGAGCGTCCTATGGGACATATTCCCAGTAAACCGATACATGAATTAAAATATCATCAGCCCTATTTTGAATTGATGTGGCGTGTGGATTCTTTAGCAACCATAGAGTTGATGGAAATGATTTGGGCAGGTCATGTACTGAACTGGTCTACACTTCATCATAACCGTCACGCCAGTTTTTCAGAATTATATGTGCCCGGGTGGGACCAATGGTTTGATGAAAATGCGGATGTACCGCTGTCTGCAATAAAAAAAGTACGGTCATTTTCTAATGTGACGCCTCCTTTGCTTCGGGCTGGAATATTGCTGGGGGTGTTGGATGGACACGACGATGCGCTGTTATGGTCGTATCGCTTGTTGTACCGCTGGCAACAGGCGCGGCATCCTTTAACGGGTTTAAGCGGCAGTGAACTTGGTCATGGTGCAACTGACCGAGCTCAAATCGCTTTGGGTCATATTCATCCTGATATCAATGAAGCCAAGATTACCAAATCAATGCGATATCATTCCATTCCGTTAGCGCAGATGCAAGCCGCAGAGATGTTGAAAACGGGTGATACGAAATATATGGAATTTGCCAACGAGATGATCGCATGGGCGTCTGATGATCTGAAATCCTATTTCCGTGAATGCTATGATGCAAACAATGGAGTATTTGCGGTTAAAATGATTAACGGCGACACCATCCAATGGCGGAAAGCCAAAACGGGTTATTACACACCCCAATCATTTGCTCCTAAAAAACCAGGCAGTCGTTTATATTGGGGATACGCTATGGCTTACCGATTGACAAACGACACGGAGCATTGGGCCATACTGCGTGAACTGGGAAAACAGA